>JALYZL010000608.1 GCA_030948875.1 Actinomycetota bacterium | reverse complement strand
CGTCTTAATCGCCTGCCGGGGAGCCGCCCCCGTCGCGCGCCTGGACCTCGAGGCGCCCGTCGGCGCCTACGGCCACCGAGCTCCGGCCCGCGAGGAGCGCTCGCAGGTCCTCCCCCACGAGCTCGCGGCGCCAGCCCGAGAGCGTGCGCACGGCGGGCTCCGGATCGCCGCGACGGGCCGACGCGACGATCTGGTCGAGCTCGGCGCGCGAGGTGATGAGCTCGTAGGCGAGGCCCGCGTCGATGCCGCGAGCGCGGATCAGGGCCTCGACGAGCGCGATCAGGGGCGCGTCGCCTGATTCGGAGATCCCGCGCCGGTCCTCACGCGGGATCGGGGGCCGCTCCGCCCCGCGCTGGATTGCCTCGATGATCGCCTCGCCGCGGCGGCGGATGTTCGAGGGATGAACGCCGCGGATCTGCTCGAGCGCGGGTACCGTCGCGGGCCTACGCTTGGCCGCCTCTACGAGCGCCGGATCGGCGAGGACCGAGCCCACGGGCCGGTCCTCCTCCGAGGCCGTTCGCTCGCGCCAGGCGGCGAGCTCGCGCGCGATCGCCCGCGAGCGCGGGTCGAGCTGCCCGACCCGCGGCAGCCGCTCCCACGCCGTCTCGGGATCGCGCTCGTCGGTGGCCGATTCGAGCAGACGGCACTCCTCGCTCGCCCACTCGAGCCGTCCGGACTCCTGCAGACGCTCCTGGATCCTGTCGCTGAGCTCGAGCAGGTGGACGACGTCCTCGCGGGCGTAGCTGAGCTGCTCGGCGGTCAGGGGACGCTGGTTCCAGCGCGTGTAGCTCGCGGTCTTGCCCACGCGGCGGCCGAGGATGGTGCCGAGCAGATTGCTGTAGCCCGCCTGCGCGCTGGCGCCGACGAAGCCGGCGGCGATCTGGGTATCGAAGACATTGTGTATCTCGGTTTGCCAAGTGCGGCGGAGGATGGCGACGTCCTGGCGCCCGGCGTGGAGGACGATCTCGATCGCGGGATCGGCGACGAGCTCGGCGAGGGGAGTGATGTCGACGTCCTTCAGCGAGTCGACGAGCACGATCTGCGGCTCGCCGCCCGCGCGATCGTCGACCGCCACCTGGACCAGACAGAGAAGGGCGCGATAGCGGCCCTCGGACATGAACTCGGTGTCGATGCCCAGGCGACCCGAGGCGCGTGCCGCGGCGGCGATCGCCGCGACATCGCCGGAGCTACCGAGAGGGGGAATCTCCCCACGGTTCATTCGAAGACCCTATCCGCAAAAGCAAGTCTTGGCGCATCACCGACCGCGCTGGTAGGATTTACCGGAGATGATCTTCTCTTCCAAAGCCGAATACGGAGTGCGCCTGATGGTCGAGCTCGGTCGCCAGTCGCCCGAGCACCCCACGAGCCTCAAGGCGGTCGCCGAAGCCGAAGGCCTGCCGCTTGCCTACCTCGAGCAGGTCGTGGCCCGGCTGCGCAAAGCGGGGCTCGTGATGAGCGCGCGCGGCGCCCACGGCGGCTACTGGCTCGCGCGCCCGCCGGCGGAGATCTCGATGGATGAGGTTGTTCAGGCGCTCGAGGGAGCGATCGCGCCGATGGAGTGCTTCGTCAACGAGCACACCGAGCGCGTCCTGTGCTCGCACGAGCCCGACGCCGGCCGGGGATGCGCGACCAAGCTGCTGTGGACTCGTGTGCAGGGCGGGATCATCCGCTCCTTGCAGCAGACCACGCTCGCCGACCTCGTCGAGTTCTCAAGGCGCGGCTCTGTGGAATCGGCTAGCGCCGATTCCATTGGGAGTTCGGCTGGCGCCGAACTCACGGGCTTGCCTGTGCTCAGTTGAACCCATTTGAAAACTTTGAACCGAAAGCGGAGATGGCAGATCTAGAAATCAGAAACCTGTACGTCCGGGCTGGAGAGAAGGCGATCCTCCGCGGCCTGGACTTGACCGTCGACAAGGGCGAGATCCATGCCCTCATGGGCCCGAACGGCTCGGGCAAGTCGACGCTCGCCAACGTCATCATGGGTCACCCGGGACTCGAGGTGACCGAAGGCCAGATCATCTTCAAGGGCGAGGACATCACCGAGGCCGACCCCGACGAGCGCGCGCGGATGGGTCTGTTCCTGGCCTTCCAGTACCCGGTGTCGGTGCCCGGCGTGACCGTTACCAAGTACCTGCGCACGGTGATGAACGCCCACCGCGACGCGCACGGCGAGGAGCCGATCTCGCTCAAGGACTTCCGGCAGACCGTCGAGGCGGCGATGGCGCTGACCGAGGTCCCCAAGGAGTTCTCGAGCCGGTACCTGAACGAGGGGTTCTCGGGCGGCGAGAAGAAGCGCATGGAGATCCTCCAGATGGCGCTGCAGCGCCCCGAGATGGCGATCCTCGACGAGACCGACTCGGGCCTCGACATCGACGCCCTGCACGTCGTGGCCAACGGCGTCAACTCGGTCGCCGGACCCGACATGGGTGTGCTCATCATCACGCACTATCAGCGCATCCTGCGTCTCGTGCAGCCGAGCCATGTGCACGTGATGTTCCACGGGCGCATGGTCAAGCAGGGCGGTCCTGAGCTCGTGACCGAGCTCGAGGCCAAGGGCTACGGCTGGATCCGCGAGGAGATCGAGGCGCCGGCGTGATCGTAGTGGCGAACGTGAGCGCGACCGCCTCCCTCCCGGACGACGACTCCTCGCAGTTCCCCGTCCTGCGGCGGGAGATAGGGGGCCGCCCGCTCGTCTACCTCGACTCGGGCGCGACGTCGCAGACGCCCCGTCCGGTGATCGACGCAATCACGCACTACTACACGCACTCGCGCGCGAGCATCCATCGCGGTGTCTACCCGCTCGCGGTCGAGGCGACCGATCTGTACGAGGGAGCGCGCCAGCGCATCGCCGATTGGCTCGGGTCGACGATCGAGGAGACGATCTTCACCTCCAACGCGACCGCGGCGATCAACCTGATCGCCTACACGTGGGGCCGGCAGAACGTGCACGCCGGAGACCTCGTGCTGGTGACGGAGATGGAGCACCACTCGAACATCGTGCCCTGGCAGATCCTCTGTCTCGAGCGCGAGGCCGAGCTCGCCTACGTGCCGGTGCTCGAGAACGGGCAGCTCGACTCCGACGCGCTCGAGGCCCTGCTCGCCCGGGGGCCGCGGCTGCTCGCTCTGACCCATGTGTCGAACGTGCTCGGCACCATCAACCCGGTCGCCTCGATCGTGCGCCGCGCCCACGAGGCCGGCGCCGTGGTCGTGATCGACGGGGCCCAAGCAGTGCCGCAGCTGCCCGTCGACCTCAAGGAGATCGACGCCGACTTCTACGTGTGGACGGGACACAAGGCCTACGGGCCGACGGGCATCGGCGTTCTCCATGGACGCCGCGAGCTGCTCGAGGCGATGCCGCCCTTCTTGGCCGGCGGCCACATGATCCGCGCCGTCGGCGACAAGGAGTCGACCTGGGCCGACCTGCCGTGGAAGTTCGAGGCGGGCACCTCGCAGATCGCTGAGGCGATCGGGCTCGGCGCGGCCGTCGACTTCATCCGCGAGCTCGGGATCGAGCGCATTCGCGCCCACGAGGAGGCGCTCGTCGCCGAGGCGCTCGAGCGGCTCTCCGAGGTTCCGGGCCTCACCATTCACGGACCGTCGAGCGCCTCTGAGCGCGGCGCGCTGATCTCCTTCGCCCTCGAGGGCACGCATCCTCACGACGTCGGCGAGATCCTCGGCCGCGAGGGCGTGTGCATCCGCGCAGGACACCACTGCGCCCAGCCCCTGATGCGCAAGCTCGGCATCGGAGCGAGCACGCGGGCGTCGTTTGCCGTCCACAACACGCAGACAGATGTCGACCGTCTGCTCGAAGGGCTGTCGGTCGTGCGACAAGTAATGCAGCTCTAGGGGAAAGCTATGGACGACCTCTACCGCGAAAATATTCTCGAGCACTACAAGCACCCACGCAACTGGAGCCCGCCGGCCCCCGAGATCGAGGACGCCGATCACGAGTTCCACGACCTCAATCCCCTGTGCGGCGACGAGCTCAAGGTCCAGCTCAAGATCGGCCCCGATACCGACGTCGAGGACGTGCGCTTCTCCGGCCACGGCTGCGCCATCTCACAGGCAGCCGCGTCGATGGTCTCCGAGGAGATCAAGGGGATGAAGATCGACGACCTCCTGAAGCTCGATCGTTCGTTCGTTCTCGACCTCCTCGGCGTTGATATCTCGGCTACGCGGATCAAGTGCGCGTTGCTGTCGTTGAAGGTGCTCAAGGGCGCCTCGCTCGGCCGCGCGGTCGGGTGGGAGGCTTCGGAGGACGAGGCGGCCTAGCGTCGGCCGCGACCCCCAAGCTCCCGCGCGACCGCTCCGCGGCCGCTATGATTCGAAGCGAAATCCGATCAACGCACTAGGACATAAGAATTACGTGCCTCAACTAATCGAAGTCTGCTCAGTGAATGACCTGCCGCCCGGCGCCAAGCGCCTGGTTGAGTTCGCGGACCTCGAGATCGGTGTTTTCAACTGCGGCGGCACGCTCTACGCGATCGAGGACCGCTGCACGCACGACGATGGCCCCCTCGTCGAGGGCGAGCTCGACCAGGAGGCGTGCACCGTCGAGTGCCCGCGACACGGCTCGCTCTTCGACCTGAAGACCGGCAAGCCGAAGACCCTTCCCGCCTACGTTCCGGTGGACACCTTTCCGGTGATCATCGACGAGGAAAAGATCAAGCTGGAGGTGGAGTAGTGGCGACTCCCGAGATAGTGACTCCCGAGCCCCAAGTCCTTACTGAGAACGAGAAGCTCGGCAACATCAACTCCGATTACACC
>JALYZL010000594.1 GCA_030948875.1 Actinomycetota bacterium | reverse complement strand
GTGGAGCCAACCGGCGCGCGGGCCGGGGCCGCGGGCCGGGCGGCCGGGCGCCGGTTACGACCGTATGCGGAGCGGGCGGGCGGCATCGCCTGACCGCTTCGTTCGCCGCCGCCGCCTTCCTTCCTGCTGCAAGCGTACTTTCAGGCCCGAAACGCCGCGCGTCCCGGATACGTGGCGTCCGGGCCGAGCGCCTCTTCGATCCGCAGAAGCTGGTTGTACTTGGCGACGCGATCGGTGCGCGACGGCGCGCCCGTCTTGATCTGGCCGCAGCCGGTGGCGACGGCGAGGTCGGCGATCGTCACGTCCTCGGTCTCCCCCGAGCGATGCGACATGACCACCGAATAGCCGGCCTCGCGCGCCATGCTCACGGCGGCGAGGGTCTCGGTAAGCGTGCCGATCTGATTGACCTTGATGAGGATCGAGTTGCCGACGCCCTCTTCGATCCCGCGCCGCAGGCGACTGGTGTTGGTGACGAAGAGGTCGTCGCCGACGAGCTGGATCCGCTTGCCGATCTCGTCGGTCAGCACCCTCCACCCATCCCAGTCCTCCTCCGCCATGCCGTCCTCGATCGAGACGATCGGATAGCGCTCGCTGAGCTCGGCCCAGTAATCGGCGAGCTCCTCGGCGGTGAGCGTCCTGCCCTCGTGCTCGAGCACGTAGGCGCCGTCGGAGTAGAGCTCGCTGGTGGCGGGGTCCATGGCGATGGCGATCTGATCCCCGGGCACGTAACCAGCAGCGCGGATGCCGCTCATCAGCACCTCGAGCGCCTCTTCGTTCGACGCCAGATCGGGGGCGAAGCCGCCCTCGTCGCCCACCGCCGTCGATGCCCCGCGCTCGTGCAGCGTGGCCTTCAGGCTGTGGAACACCTCGGTCCCCATCTGCAGCGCCTGGGTGAAGCTCCGCCCCCCCACGGGCACGACCATGAACTCCTGGAAGTCGACGTTGTTGTCGGCGTGGGCGCCACCGTTGATGACGTTCATCATCGGCACGGGCAGCACGTGAGCGCCCTCCCCCCCGATGTAGCGCCACAGCGGCATCCTCACCTCCGCGGCCGCGGCGTGAGCGGCGGCAAGGGAGACGGCGAGGATCGCATTGGCTCCGAGCCGCGACTTGTTCGGGGTGCCGTCGAGCTCGATGAGCACGCGATCAAGGACGGCCTGGGCGCTCGCGTCCTCGCCGCGAACCGCCGTGGCGATCTCGCCGTTGACGTTGTCGACCGCCTTCATCACGCCCTTGCCCATCCAGTCCCCGCCGCCGTCGCGGAGCTCCGTCGCCTCGAATTCGCCCGTCGAGGCCCCGGACGGCACCGCCGCCCGACCCCATGCTCCCGAGCTCACGCTGAGCTCGACCTCGACCGTCGGATTGCCGCGGCTGTCGAGGATCTGCCGCGCGTGCACATGCTCGATCTGGCTCATGTGATCTCGTCGCCTCCTTCGGTCAGTCGAGCCCGCGCGTAGTACGCGAGTTGCTCGTCGGGGTGCAGATCGTTCCAGTCGCGGCCTTCCGATGTCGCGAGGCCGCTCCCGCGCTCGACCCGACCCCGGAACCGCTCCGCAGCGGCACGGAGCGCGAGCTCGGGATCGACATGCAGCTTACGGGCAACGTTGACGGCGGCGAACATCACGTCGCCGAGCTCGTGGAAGCGCTCGTCCGGGGTCTGCGCCCGCTCGAGCTCCTCCAGCTCATCCCTGATCGCGTGCAGCGGTCCCTCGACGCCGGGGAAGTCGAAGCCGCTGGTCGCGGCGCGACGCTGGACCTTGCGCGCGTAGAGCGGCGAGGGCAGGTTCTCGGGAACCTCGGCGAAGATTCCGCGCTCGCGCCCCTCCTCCCCCTCCTTGATCCGGTCCCAGTTGCGTAGGACGTCGCCCGCGGTCAGCGAGCCGCCCTGCGCGCCGTCCCCGAACACGTGCGGATGACGGCGCACGAGCTTCTCAGCGCATCCGTCGGCGACGGCCGCAAGGTCGCCCGCGCCGCGCTCCTCGAGCAGGAGCGCGAGGAAGTGCACCTGGAAGAGGACATCGCCGAGCTCGTCGAGCAGCTTCGCGTCGTCACGGCGATGGGCGGCGTCGGCGAGCTCGTAGGCCTCCTCGAGCGTGTGCGGCACGATCGTCCGCTCGTCTTGCTCGCGATCCCACGGGCAGTCGCGACGCAGCCGACGCGTGACCCCGTCGAGGCGAGCCAGCGCCTCCTGGATCTCCGACCCGCCCGCGGTCACGCGAGGGTCTACTTCTTAGTGGTCGAAGACCCCGTGGTCGTAGACCCCGGCGTCGTGGTCGTCACCGTCGGCGTGGGCACCGTCGTGGTCTGCGGCGCCACCGTGCTCGTCGGCGCGGGCGTCGTCGTGGACGTCGTCTTCGGGGCTACGTAGTTCTTGCAGTCGGCGATCTGGAAGCCCGTCCGGCATATCGTCTTCGCCTTCCACTTCTTCAGCCACGGCGGGCTCGCGAGCGCGGCCTGCGCGAGGGTCGACTTGATCGTCGAACTGACCTTCGAAAGCGGCTGAGTGCTCGCGGGGGAGATCGAGGTGACCTCGGCCACGTAGTAACCGAAGGGACTCTTGATCGGGCCGAGGAGCTTGCCCTGGGGGGCCGCGAAGACCGCCGCGTTGAGGGTGGTGGGCTCCTGGCCGTTGCCCACGCCCGTGAGCAGGCCGCCGGTGTTCTTGGTCGCCGCGTCGGTCGAGTACTTCTTGACCGTCGCCTTCCACGACTTACCGCGCCGCAGCGCCTTTATCGCGGCCAGCGCCTGACCTTGCGACTTGGTGAGGACGATCCGCAGGTTGCGCCGCTCGGGGGCCGAGTAGGAGGTCGCGTGCGCCTGGTAGTAGGCGGCGATCACCGCCGGGGTGGCGAGCCGGTTGGCGAGCATCGACACGCGGAAGCGGTAGAGGATGTCGTTGACCGTCTCGCCGTTGGTCTTCAGGAGCGCCTGAAACGCCGCCGGGGACTTGTACGGGCTGTTGTTCCTCGCGGCAACGAACTTGGCCATGACCTCCGCGGGGGTCACCTTGATGTGCAGGGACGCGGCCTGCCCCTGGACCCAGTAGGACCTCACCAGGTACTCGAGCGTCTGCGTGAACTGCGACACGCAGGCCGTCTTCAGCTCGGAGAGGGGAATCGTCGCCGGCGCGATCTTCTTCAGCGAGGCGATGCACTTCGTGTAGTTCGGCGGGTCGGGAACGATCACCGGGCTGCCGGGCGAAGCCTGGGACTGACCCACAGCGCCGATGTAGCCCCAGTGGGCCAGAGCGCGCGTGGTGATCGGGTTGCCGCCGATGACGGCGACGGAGTCGCCGGGGACCGCGCTGCCGCAGCCCGAGACGAGCACACCGCCCACAAAAATGGCGCCAAGCGCCAAGATCAAACGCATATTCTTCTCACCGGCGGGCCATGGTAGCGACTTCACGCCGACTTCCTCCGAAGGGTCTCGTAAGAGCGTTGAACGCAGACTTATCTCCGCTATCCGGACACAACCATGCGTGCAATCTGCTGGCGGCCCGCGCGCCGCGCCCCGCCCGGCGCCACCCGGCCCCCTACGCCGCCGCCTCCGTCGTCACCGCCAGCAGCACATCGGCCGCCCGCACCACCGCGG
>JALYZL010000571.1 GCA_030948875.1 Actinomycetota bacterium | reverse complement strand
CGAAATAGCCGCGAAGGATTGATTCGTCTGACCGGCCACATCGCGTTGCATCGAGGTCACGCGATCGACCGCGCCCGCGCGGCGGTTGCCACGCGAGCGCGGGCTTCGTTAGAGACCCGCTCTTACTCCCATGCCGCCCTGGCGGCAGAAACACGAGACCCGAAATGTTCTACCAGCACAGCATGGGGGCCGGCGGCTGAATCTTTATGGCCCTTGGCAACATCGTCATCTGGGGCTTGATCATCGCGTTCATCGTCTGGCTGGCACGAGACCTGCGCACGCGACCCCACCGCCACCACATCACCTCAGGCGCCTCAGCAAGCGAGATCCTTGATCGCCGCCTCGCCAGCGGCGAGATCAGCCCCGAGCAATACGAGCAGCTGCGCACGACACTCACCACGAACCCCAGCGACTCGCCGCGCGCGACCGAAAGCGCAGCCAGAACTGCAGCCCAACCTGACCCTCCACACGATCTCGCGAGAAGCGGACCGGTGCCGGTCGGGTAACGGGCAAGCCGCACCTGGTCCGAGTTGTCGGTTTTGTGCTCAGCACCGATGGCGGGCGATCGACGGCGCTTGGTCCCCGGCGCCTTGGCAGGGCCGGATAGCTACCTCCGCGATCTGGTCGGCTCCTTGCTCCCAGACCGCATCATCGTGGTCCTCCTCGCCGCGGCGCTTGCGCTGAGCGCACCGGCGGTCGCGATGGCACGGACGGCCACACCCAAGGCTCCGCCGCCGACCCCTGCTCAGGAGCTGGCGAGAACGGCAACCGCACCCACGGCCGCGGATTCCGATCTCGCCCGACCACTCCTCGCCCGGGGCCCGCTCGTGTGGACGGCGCCGATGAGGATCGACAGCGAGCCGATCAACGGATTGGCGTGCCCGTCGATCTCGCTGTGCGTCGCCGTCGACAACGCCGGCCGGGTCGTGAGCTCGACCGACCCCCTGGGCGGAGCGCGAACGTGGCAAACCGCCGACGTCGACGCCGCTAATCCTCTCACCGGCGTCTCCTGCCCGTCGGCAGCGCTGTGCGTGGCGGTCGATGGACAAGGCAACGTGGCCACGACCGGCACCCCGTCGGGGCCGGCCTCCGCCTGGGCGGTGGCTCCCGTCGACACCAGCATCACCGAGCCCAGCCCCTACGGTGGTGGCCCCGACCTCTTGCGCGGCGTGTCGTGCCCGTCCGTGTCCCTGTGCCTCGCCGTGGATTCGGTCGGGAACCTCGTCGCCTCCGGCGCCCCCACCGGCGGAGCGGGCGCCTGGGCCCTGATCCACATCGACAACAATTCCGACTACGGCTGCCTAGGAGGCGGCCTGACCTGTCAGGCGCCGCTGATGGGCGTCTCGTGCCCGACGCCCGCGCTGTGCAGCGCCGTCGACTTCACGGGAAACGTCCTGCAGACGGCGACTCCCTCGGTCCCGGCAGCGTGGCCGAGCCAGCCCGCGGGCGGCGGCGGGCCGCAGTCGCTGTGGAGTGTGTCCTGCCCGAGCGCGAGCTTGTGCGCGACGGTCGACGGCGCCGGCGGGGACGCGATCACCTGGAATCCCGCGACGGGCTTGCGTCTGACGACGCACAGGCTGCCCATCGATGCCTTCGGCGTCTGGTGCAGCTCGACGAGCTTGTGCCTGGCCTCGGGCGAAAGCGCGAAGGGCACCGCTGAGCTCGTGGGCTCGACGGATCCCGCGTCGCCCACACCCGCGTGGGTGGTGACCGATTTTGGCCAGATCAATGCGGTGTCGTGCCCCACCTCGTCGGTGTGCCTGGCCGCCGACAACCAAGGCGACGTGATCGTCGGGGTCACGGTTACCAGCCTCGCCGCCGCTCTGCGGCACGAGGCGATTGGCGGCGCAGTCCCGAGGATCGGCGCGCTCGTGCGCCGGCGCGGCTATGCCCTCCCGTTCACGAGCCCTCTCGCCGGGCAGCTGAACGTCACCTGGATGCAGTCGACGACGGTCTTGGCCACCGCGTCGGCGCGCTTCCCCGGTCCGGGGACGAAGACCGTGCGCCTGGAGCTCACGGGCGCCGGGAGCAGCGCGCTCAAGGCCGCCGGGCGCATCAGGGTCACCGCGACCGCCACCTATGAGACGAACAGCGGCACAGTCACCGCGGAGCGCAAGCTCCCGCTTCGGTGAGCGGCTACAGGTACCGACCGCGCGCGGCGGCGACCGTGAGCTTGGCGCTCGCCTGACCCAGCGTGGGATGACTGGCGGTCACGGTCACCACGCCCGTGCGTCCCGCTTGCGAGCGGATGAAGGTGCCGCCGACGCCGCCGTAGCCCGCGAAGTCGAAGGGATTCTGGCCGACGAGCACGGCCGGGCCCGTGAGCGACAGGGTGACATCGCCGCTGACGTACGGTCGCTGGTTACCGTAGGCGTCGAGGGCGCGGAAGGTGAACCTGGTCGCGTCGAAGCCGTTGCCCTCGATCGCGGCGTCCTCGAGGTTGAGGCTCAGGTGGTCGGTCGACGGGTTCGACGACATCTGCAGCGAGGTGACGAGGTTCCCTCCGAGGTAGCCGTCGATGCGCAGCGTGGGGAGAGCGGTGCCGTCCACGGTCAAGTTGACGAACGCCGGCGGGTAGGCAAGGCTCCCGTAGTTCACGGTGTCCGGGGTGGCGCTCATCAGTAACTGGCCGTTCAGGTAGAGTTCGAGCATCTGACAGTTGGTGGCGATCATCGCGTTCGCCCCGGGGCCGCCGGCGGGGGAGCTCGGCCCGAAGTCCCAGTAGAACGCGGGCAGGATGATCGGCAACACACCTGGGTCGACCTGCGAGCGGTAGAAGGACGCGCCGGGCTTGGGGACGCGGAAGGTGTCGAGCACGCCTCCCCACTTCATGTTCTGCCAGATGCGCTTGCCGCCGACGAGAGAGGCGTAGTCGACGGTGCACCAGGCGAGGAGCCCGGAGTAGGCGGGGTTCGACCGCGCGATGTCGTGGACCTGGGCGTGCAGGACCGCCTGGGTTTCGAGGGCCAGGGAGCTGTCGATCCACCGGTAGAGAGGCGGGCCGTCGATCGACCCGACCGCCTCGCTGACCATGTAGGGGAGGCCGGGCGGCGGGGGCTCGAGGATGGCGTTGCCGCCTGAGGTGTGGTAGTCGTCGTAGGCGAAGACGTCCTCGCTCCAGCCCGCCGTCGACTGGATCGCCATCGCCCCCGTCGTCTGGCGCGTGCCGTCGAGCCGATAGGCGAGGGCCCGTGTCTCGGCGTAGAGCTGCTCGTAGTTGTTCGCCGTCTCGTTGATGCGCGTGCCCCACACGATCACCGAGGGGCGGTTGCGATCGCGCATCACCATGTCGCGCACGTTCTCGAGCACGAGCGCCTGAAAGGTGTGGGGGTCTCCCATGTACTGCCAGCCCGGCGGCTCTTCCCACACCATCAGGCCTAGCCGGTCGCACGCGTCGAGGAAGTGCGGCGACTGCGGGTAGTGCGAGCAGCGCACCATGTTGCAGTTCAGCTCGGTCTTGATGAGCTCGGCATCGCGCGCCTGGAGCCGCGCGGGCGCCGCCATCCCGGTGTAGGGGAACAGCTGGTGGCGGTTGAGTCCGAAGATCTGCAGCCGCTGGCCATTCAGATAGAAGCCGCCAGCGGTGAAAGTGGCCAGGCGGAAGCCGGTGGTGACGTCGAGCGTGTGCGCGGGGATCGACTTGCCGCTGAGGGTGGTGCGAACGGTGTAGAGCTTCGGGGTGTCGGGCGACCACAGCGTGATGCCGGGGATCGCGCCGAGGGTGACGCCGACGACGGTGGTGCCCTTCCTGACCCGGACGTCGACGATGCGCGCGGCGACACGGCGCGAGCGGTCGAGAAGCTCGACGGTGAGCTGCACCCTTTGTGGAGCGCTCGCGGCGTCGATGGTGACCTCGACCTCGAGACTGGGAGCGCCCGAGAGCACGTTGGTCGGCTTGGCGAACACGTCGGAGATGAAAGCGTCAGGCACGAGGCGCAGCGTCACGTCGCGGTAGATGCCGGCGGGGACCAGGTAGTCGATGTCGCCGGGGCCGCCCGGATTGCCCTCCGGGGGCACCTGCAGCCAGCGGCCGTCGACGACGACGGCGAGCACGTTGTGGCCGCCTGATAGTCCGCCGGTGAGCTCCACCGACCACGGGAGGAACCCGCCCTGATGCTGGGTCATCTCGACCCCGTTCAGGTACACGGTCGCGTCCGTCATCACCCCGTCGAAGTCGAGGAAGACGCGACCGTTAGTGAGAGTGGCGCCCGAGAAGTGCTTGCGGTAGATCCACACCCGCTCCCAGGTGCCGGGATTCCAGCTACCCCAGGACAGGGGCGTCACCGTGTGGGGCACGGTGACGCGCGCGTAGCCCGCGTCGGCGTGGCCGGGCTCCTGCGCGCCGTTAACGTAGGCGCCCCCGAACCGCCATCCCTGGTTGAAGTCGTAAGTGACGGGACGGAGAGGAGCTGGCTTGGGCTTCGGCTTTGGCTTGGCGCCTTGAGCCGTACCCGAGTTCAGCGCGAACGCGGCGCCACCGAGCACGCCCGCGCGCAGCACTTCGCGTCGCGAGAGGCCCGATTTACCCACTGCCTGACCATCCGAGATGAACGCATCATGCCGGACCGGGGAGGGGCTCGGCGCAGGTTGTCGGGCGGTCTTCGCTACCCGCGCGAAGAC
>JALYZL010000570.1 GCA_030948875.1 Actinomycetota bacterium | reverse complement strand
ACAACGAGCGACGCTCCCACAGCGTCTCGGCAACCGACCCCCCATCACCCCCATTCAGGAGGTCTCCAGGCCCAACAGCTAGCCGGTGTAGATAACGGCCGTCCGGACCGCCTCTCTGAGCGGTCATCGTCGCCGTGAGCAGGGCGTTAAGATCGGCTTCGGTCACGTGCTCGTGCGTAGGCAACGTTCGGCACGTCAGACTCGAGATTGGCGAGCCGCGGGTGCGCGAGCCAGCTGGACCGGAGACCTCCTTCGGTGTGAGCGCGGTACCGCTCCGGGGCAGGTCCCAGACCGGAGTCCGGTGCTCCGGCGTGCCCGCGGCTTATGCTGCGGGCGTGCTCAGCGAAGCGCTCCAACGCCGCCTGGCGTGGCGACGGGTTCCTGGCTGGCTGCGGCGGCTTGCTGATGTCGGCGCGCTGCCGTCGGACTCTGAGGAGGTCAGGGTTCGTAAGTCGGTGCTGGTGCTGTCGTCGACCTTGATGGCTTCCCTCTCGTTCGTGTGGGTCGGGACGTACGCGGGCCTTGGGCTGTGGCTCTCGGCGGCGATCCCGTTCGCCTATCAGCTCGCGTCGGCGGCCAGTATCTACGCGTTTGCGCGCCAGCGCCGCTATGGCTTGTTCCGGGCGAGCCAGCTAGGGATGAGCCTGGTGTTGCCGTTTGCTCTGCAGTGGAGCCTGGGGGGCTTTCGCAATTCGTCGGCGGTCGCGCTATGGGGTCTCACCTCCCCGGTGGGCGCCTTGCTTTTCGTCGGCGCGCGCCAGGCGGTTCCGTGGTTCCTCGCGTTCGCCGGTTTGGTGGCCTTCTCCGCCGCGATCGATCCGACCCTGGCGGCGGATGCGCCCCACATCCCTGGCGGCGTTGTTGTGGCGTTCTTCGCGCTCAACATCCTGGGCGTGTCGACCACTGTCTACGTGCTGCTGCAGTACTTCGTCCGGGCTCGCGAGCGGGCGCTAGCCGATTCCGAGCGGCTGCTGCTCAACGTCCTGCCCGCGTCTGTTGCGACCCGGCTCAAACAGTCAGAGCAGGTAATCGCGGACGGGTTCGCAGCCGCGACCGTGCTGTTCGCCGACATCGTCGGCTTCACCGGGCTCGCGGAGCGCCTCGCCCCAGCGGACGTGGTCATCCTGCTCGACAACGTGTTCGCTCGCTGGGATGGGCTCGCCGCCCTCCATGGCGTGGAGAAGATCAAGACGATCGGAGATGCCTACATGGTGGCCGGCGGCATTCCCAGCCCGCGCGAAGACCACTCCGAGGCGATCGCCGACATGGCGCTCGAGATGGGCGTGGAGGTCGACCGGTGCGCGGCGGAGAGCGGCCAAGCGCTCCAGGTGCGCATTGGCATCGACACTGGCCCGGTGGTCGCCGGCGTGATCGGCCGCGCCAAGTTCATCTACGACCTGTGGGGCGACACCGTCAACACCGCGAGCCGCATGGAGTCCCACGGTCTGCCCGGCGCGATCCAAGTCACCGAGCGCGCCTACGAACGGCTGCGCGACCGCTACGACCTGCGCCAGCGAGGGATGATCGAGGTCAAGGGCAAGGGACCAATGACTACGTACCTGCTGATCAGGAGGCGAGACCCAATGCACACCAAGCCGAACGGCGGCTGAAGAGCCAGAACGGCGCTTCTGCTCTCGTGTGCGATAGCAGCTGCGCGGATGGGCTCGCCAGACGACCGCTCCGAAAACGCGGGGGTACTGTCGATCGACAATACTGGCGGTGCTCCTTCGCGATTCTGGTTGCGGTAGTGATCGACGACGGCGCCGACGTGCCAACCGTCAAGGCACGCCCGCTCAGCTCGGGCCTGCAAACGCCGATGTCGCGCGAACCCGACTCATCCTGCGAGTTGGCGAACCGTTAAGCGACGCATCCTTCGCCATCAAGCGACTCGACGCGCTCGGGCGGCGATTACTGAGCACCATCTACCTACGCGCGTACCGCAAGCGCCCGGTCGATCTTGCCCAGGTCCGGCTTTGGGAGCCGCTCGTCGCTCTTGCTCGCCTCACCGCCGGCGTCTCAGAGGAGCGCGAGCGCCTCATTGACCTCATCGAGTCGGCAGGGTACGGCGGGCGCTGAGGGCACCCGCTAGCGTTGCTCGGCGTGAGCGCCGGGACGTCGTTGCCTCTGCTGCCGGTGAGCCAGGCGGCCACGCGCCTGCCAGCAGAACGCGAACGACTTGTGCTCCGCGCGCGCCTGCTTGCGCGAGTCGGCCTGGGTTGGCATCTGCTCGAAGCGGGCGTCGCGATCGGCGCCGGGGTGCTGGCGAGCTCAG
>JALYZL010000559.1 GCA_030948875.1 Actinomycetota bacterium | reverse complement strand
TCTTCGGCGAGAAGGGCGAGCACGAGCTCGAGGACCGCCTCGCGCGAGTCGAGCGACTCCATGTCGACGTGCATGTGCGCGCCGAGCTTCGTAGCTTCGCGGAGCAGCGGCCGCAGGCGGCGAGCGGCGTCGCGCTCGCCGAGCTCGGGGGCGTCGGGGCGCAGGAGCGGCGTGAGCGCGGACACCTTGACCGACACGTTGGCGCGGGGCAGCGCGCCGCTGACGTCGCGCTCGAGGGCTGGGCGCTCCGGCCAGCGCGCGGTCGCCGCCGAGAGCGAGCGCAACGCGTCCAGGCAGCGCTCGGCGTACGCGTCGGCCTCGGACTCGGTGACCGTCGCCTCGCCCAGAAGGTCGACCGAGCTGGCGATCCCGTGAGCCCAGAGGCGGCGCAGGACGACGACGGCGGTGCTCGGGGTCTCGCCGACGATGAAGCGGTGCGCCATGTGCTTGACGCCGGCGGCGGCCGCCGCGCCAAGCGCGGCACGGCCGGCCCGGGTGTCGGCCACCTTGAGCGCTGCGGCGATGGGCGGAGGGCTTTCGGGGATCTCGTCGAGGAATCCCCTCAGATGGCGGGCCAGATCGTCAACCCCGCGGCAGGCGGGTACCACGTCGACGAAGCGGAAGAGCGCCGCCCGGACCTCGAGGTCGCTCGCGGCGAGCTCCATCGCCCGCGCGTCGAGCGCTTTTACGGGGTGGCGGGCGGGGGAGGGAAAGGCCTCGGCGAGCTCGGCCCCGACGCGCCGGACCTCGGCCTCGAGCGGATCATTCTCCATCAGGCATGCAGGATGTTCACCGCCCGCGCGACGACGAGTCCGACGGTGACTAGCGAGGCGACGGCCTGGACGGACATGAGGACCTTGGCCATCGCGGTCAGCGGCATCGTGTCGGTAGGGCTGAACGCCGTTGCGTTGGTCAAGGAGACGTAGAGGTAGTCGATCAGTCCCGGGATCCACCCGGGCGGCGCGCACTGTGTCTGGCTCATCTGCGGGAAGAGGAAGTCGGGCTGCGCGTCGGGCACGAGCGCGCGGCGGGCCGGGCCGCCGCGGTCGAGCTCCCAGTACCAGAGTCCGAAGAGGATCACGTTCGTCCCCCACAGCACCGCGCCCGCGAGGATCAGAGCGTGTCCGTTGGCGGTACCGCGGCCCAGGAGGTAGCGGACCAACTGGCCGAGCGAGTACAGGTTGACGGCGCTGACCAGCCCGATCAGGCTCATGGCGATCTGGCGGCGCAGGGCAGAATGCTTGACCCTGGGTCGGGGCGAGGCGATGAGGAGACCAACTACGAGCAGCGCCTCGACGGTCGGCAGTAGGTAGCGGGGTCCAATGGTCAGCTGGTTCGGCAAGCCCAGGTCGAGCACCAGCGCGGCGAGCACGGTGGCCTGCGCCGGCCAATAGGGATTGCTGCGGTGAGCGAACGACCGGACCTCCACAGCATCTCGTCGGACAGCCTCGGCGTCGCGGACGGCTTCGGCGTCGCGCTCGGACCGGAGTTCCTCGTGAGCTTCGTCATCGTCGGCCATGCGGTCCGATGCATGATGGCGCCGCCAGCGGCGGGAAGCGAGGGGCCGGCGCATCGGTGGGACCGCGGTCGCTCCTGGTTTACTGGCACCGATGACCCCCGAGCCGCCCCGCACCACCGACGAGGAGCTCCTCTCGCGTCCCGCGTCGGGGATGCCGAGGTCGCGCGAGGGCGACGAGTTCCGCGTGGCCCGGATGCGCGGTGAGCTCGAGGACGGCTTCGCGGCGCTGGCCGGCGTGGAGCGCGGGGTGACCATCTTCGGCTCCGCGCGGACGCCCCCCGAGGATCCCGATTACCGGCTCGCCCGGGCCGTGGCCCAGCGGCTCGGCCGTGAGGGCTTCGCGATCATCACCGGTGGCGGCCCGGGGATCATGGAGGCCGCGAACCGCGGCGCACGGGACGTCGGGGCGCTATCGGTCGGACTGGCGATCGAGCTTCCCTTCGAGGAGGGAATCAACGACCACGTCGACATCTCGCTCGTCTTCCATTACTTCTTCACCCGCAAGGTCATGTTCGTCCGCTACGCGTCGGCGTACGTGATCTTCCCGGGCGGCTTTGGGACACTCGACGAGCTCTTTGAGCTCCTCACCCTGGTCCAGACGGCCAAGGTGCACGCTCCACCCGTGGTGCTCGTCCGGACCCCGTACTGGGAGCCCCTGGTCGCGTGGCTGCGGGACACCGTCCAAGCGGAGGGGAAGATCTCCCGCAGCGACCTCGACCTGCTCGCGCTCGCCGATGACGAGGACGAGATCTACCGGCACGTGATCGAGGCCACCGAGAAGGAATTGAGCGCGTGACGAGAAAGCACATCGGCATGGGCCTGCGTGCTGTGATCGCCGCCACCGTCTGCGCGCTCCTCCTCGTCGCGTGCGGCGGTTCGAGCAACCGTCAATCCTCCGCCGTCGTCCCCGCGACCTCGACCACCGGCACCTCGTCGCCGACGACGACCACGCAAACGGGCACCACCCAGACAAGCACGACGCAGACAAGCACCAACTTGAGCGGCCCGCTGCCTTGCCTGACCGCGGACTTCGCACTGCGCTTCCTCGGCCAGGCGGGCGCCACCGGACACGGCGAGCTCGGCTTCGCGCTACGCAACATCACTCCCCACCAGTGCCGCACATTCGGCTACCCGGGGGTCCTCTTCCTCGACAAGTCCGGAAGCCCGCTGCCGACAACGCCGACCCGCACCACCGTCGACTTTTTCGGCAATGCGTCCAAGACCGAGCTCGTGGTCCTGCCGGGCGCGAGCGTTTCCTTCCGGCTCGGCGTGAACCACGGCGCCGGAAGCACGACTGGCTGCACCACCGCCTACGGGCTACAGGTGATCGCGCCCGACGACACGCACACGGCGCGCATCACGATCCCACCGGGAGCCCTCGAATGCGGTGGGCAGGTGACGGTTTCGCCGCTCCAGGCGTCGACGCTGGCGTTCTCGCACTGACGCGGCGTCGGCTCAGCCAGGCAGCCGGAGGATCTGCGAGCTCCGGCCGATGCCGCCGCCCGCGAGGTCGAGATCGGCCGCCACGGACAGTCGTGCCGGACGTCGTCGAAGCAGCCGCCGCCCGCGTGCGTCCCGAGACAATCGATGTCTCGGGCGGCACGGTGTCGAGGGTCCAGATGGTAGTCGCCGGGGTCGGATCGACGTTGCCTTCGAGGTCGACAGCGCGGACGGCGAGCGTGTGCGTGCCCTCGGCGAGCCCCGCGAATTGCGCCGGCGACGAGCATGCACTCCAGGCTCCCGAGTCACGGGAGCACTCGCAGGTCGCTTGTGAATCGTTGGAGTCGAAGGCGACCGTCGCGGTGTGGGCTTGGGCTAGGGACGCCGGCCGAGAGACGATGAGTTCAGACGCTCTTGGGTGGTGGCGGCGTCGTGCGCCAGAGGGGTGAGGATGGCGAGGGTCAATCCCGCGAGCGCGACCGGCCGGCGCGCAATCAAGGCCGGTACAGACCCTCGTACGCGCCCAGGGCGGCGTCGCTCTGTCTGGCCGCCTGGCCGACGGCGGACCGCCGCGTCGCGCGGTCGACGGCGATCGTCGTCCAGCCGTAGCCGTCCTCGCCGCTGAGATGGATCAGGAGGGTGTGGGCGTCGTGCTCGACGCGGAGGCGGTGGTGCGGATTCGCCTCCTCGTGTAGGTGCCGGACGACGCGGCTATCGGGCTTAGGCTCGGGGTCCGCGACGAAGGACGTCCAATGGCCGCCGGCCCCGCGCGGGCGCGGGAGCTTGTCGCCGTCACGGCTTGGACTGGTCATCTTCCGCCGCCGCCGCGGTCGCCTCGAAGCGGACGACGCCGTCGCTCGTGTGCTCCCGGGCCAGACCGTCGCGGATGAGCATGTCGACGTGGCCGAGGACCTCGGACAGCGTCAGGTAGGCCTGGGTGACCGCGGCGTTTCCCCACATCCCGCTGGCGATCTCGTACGCGGTGAGGGGACGATCCCGGATCATGCCGAGCATCTTCTTGGCGCGGCGCGCGTGCATGGTGAAGCGCTGGTCGATCAGGGTGCGGTGGTCGAGGATGGGATCGCCGTGACCGGGAAGGATGAGCTCGGCGTCGAGCTCGCGGGTGGCGCGCATCGACTCGATGTAGGTCAGCAGCGCCCGCGGGCGCTCGACGTCGGGATCGGCCCCGAGCGGTCGCGAGACGAACGGGTTGGAGGAGATGTGGGCGATCAGGTGGTCGCCGGCGAGGAGGAGGGCGCGGCGCTCGTCGAAGAACACGGTGTCCGACGGGCTGTGGCCGGGGCGGTGGAGCACCCGCAGCGTCCGGTCGCGGAGCTCGAGCGTGTCGCCGTTGCGTACGGGCCGCGTCACCTGGGCGCTGCTGCCCCAGGCGCGGAAGGCGCTCGACACGGCCCGTAGGGCGATGACCACGTCGCCCGGGACGCCATGGCTGCGCATCAGCGACTCGGCGAAGCGGTCGTCGCCGTCCATGCTCTCGCTGAACGCTGCCAGGTACGGCGCGAGGAGATCGAGCGCCGCCACCTCGGCCCCCGAGCGCCGGACGAGGATCTCGAGCAGGCCGATGTGGTCGAGGTGCTGATGGGTGATGACGATCAGCTCCAGGTCCTCGATCCGGCGCCCGTGGGCGGCGAGGGCGAGCTCGAGCTCGTCGAGCGCCTTGCCCGAGTTCGGGCCCGTGTCCACCAGGGTCAGGGGGTCATCGTCGATCAGGTAGCAGTTGACCCGCCCGACGAGGAACGGCGTGGGGAGCGCCAAGCGGTGGATGCCGGCGCGCTCGGCGAGAGCGAGGGCCTCCTCTGGGCTGGTCTCGGCCGCCGCCACGTGGCGCTCACGCCCGGATCAGGGCCAGAACCTCGTCGCGGCGGCGCTCCATGTCCTCTCGCGAGACGAGCGACTCGAGGCAGAGGCGGAGCAGCGGCTCGGTGTTGGACGGACGCACGTTGAAGTGCCAGTCGTCGTAGTCGATCGAGATCCCGTCGAGGCGATCCTCGCGGGCGTC
>JALYZL010000551.1 GCA_030948875.1 Actinomycetota bacterium | reverse complement strand
GTCAGGCTGAAACGACCGTGTCAAGGCCGGTTGAGAATTGACCCCGTAGCGCCGGTTGAGAACTGACCCCCCTGGTGGGACGGTGTCGGGCAGGGAGCGGCCCGCCAGGTGATGGCTGCGGCGACTTCTTCCGCAGCGAGCCGTAGGCGAGCGGAGGGAGATGTCGCCGGCGCGCCTGTCGGGAGGGGGTCGGATTGGCACGTTTGCCCGGGCGGGGCCTGGATCGGCGCGCTGTGAGGCGTTCTGCGGCCCTTGGCGAGGTCGTCGAGGGGTATGGGTCAGGCGATTTCGGCGCTGTGTTGGCCGGGGAGGGGACCGAGGTCGCGGTCTTTGAGCAGGTAGGAATCGCCTTTGAGGCTCACCGAGGGAACGCAGGCGCATATCGCTTGACGGGCCGTTGTGCGGCTCGGGTGCGGGCGGGTCCTCGTCGGGTGGGTCGTCGGGTAGCGGGATCTTGAGGTGGATCTCGACGCGCCAGCCGGTGACGCGGATTTTCTCGACGACGAGTCGCAGGAGCCGTCGTCGGCCTTCGGTGTCGAGGTCGTCGAGTGAGGCGGCGACTTGTTCGGCGAAGCCGGCGAGCCGTCGGCGCAGCCGGTTCTCGGTCGCGAGCTCGGCGCTGCGGTGGGTGAGGACGGTCTTCTCCTGGGCGAGCTGGTCGCGCCGGGCCGTGATGGTGGCGGTGCGGTTGGTCAGCTCGTCGAGTTCGAGCAGCCCGGCTTGGTAGGCGTCGAGCAGTCGGGCGCGTTCGCGTTCGTTGCTTTGGATGGCGTTGTCGAGTCGTTTGAGCTGGGCGGCGACGAGTTCGTTCTCGTCGGCTGGTGTGCCGGCGATCACGGCGCGCTCGGCGGCGATCAGCTGCCGGGGGTCAAGCAGCGCTTGGCGGACCTGCGCGAAGACGTATTCGTCGAGTTCGTCGGCGCGGATGTTGCGCTCTGGGCAGCGATCCATGCCTGAGCGGGCGCGTAGCGGGTCGTGGCCGCGGCAGTAGTAGTAGCGGTGCCAAGTGCCGTTGCGTCCGCGCATTCGGTGACAGTTGCAGCCGAGGTGACAGTGACCGCACTCGATCAGGCCGCGCAGGAGCCACACGCCCCACTCCGCGCCGCGTGGGTTCCACTTGGTGTTGTCGCGGCTGACCTGCTTGACACGATCGAACGTGTTGCGGTCGACGATCGCGGGAACGGGGATTGGGATCCACTCCTCGCGGGGGCGCTCGCGGTGGCGGGTCTTGCGGTTGCGCGCGCCGCGCGGGCCGTTGCCGTCCAGCGACTCGCGACGGTTGTAGTAGACGGTGCCGATGTACGCCTCGTTGCTCAGCAGGCGGGTGATCGTAGAGGTCCCCCAGATCGGCTTGCCCGACGGCGACGGCGTCCCACGCTCCGAGAGATCGAGAGCGATCTGCCGGATCGATCGGCCCTTCTCCACGTAGGCGTCGAAGATCACGCGCACGATCTCGGCCTCGGGCTCGAAGATCTCGATCCGCGCGGGGCCGCCATCGGCCGGGATCACGCGGCGGTGGGCGTAGGAGGTCTTCCAGAACGGGATCTCGCCTTGGCGGGCCCGGTAGAGCTTCCCGCGCCGGTAGCGCTCGGCGATCTTCGCCCGCTCGTACTCAGCGATCACGCCCTGCATCTGCACCAGCAGCGTCGCCTGCGGGTCCTCGCCGTGCGCGGGCCCCTCGAGGAACCGCACGCTCACGTCGAACCGTGCAAGCTCCTCGATGATCAGCACCTGGTAGGCGTAGACGCGCGCGAGTCGGTCGGCGGCCAGGCAGAGCACCGCGTCGAACACGCCGGCCTCGGCCGCGTCCCGTAGACGGTCCAGCGCCGGGCGGTCCAGTCGTGCGCCGGAGTAGCCGTCGTCGATGAACTCTTCGATCACTTCGAGCCCGTCGACCTCGGCGGCTGTCCTGAGCGCCTCGAGTTGCGAGCTGATCGTGCCACGCTCTTGCTGGCGCTCGGTCGACACGCGTGCGTAGATCGCGATCTTCACTGTCCCACCACCCGTAGTCGCTGACTGTCAGTGTCACGATCCAGCAGGAACGCGTATGTGTCACACAGGTACCCGTCGCGGGGATCCTCCGCGCCGGACCACGGCGGCCGTGGCGCACCGATGACCGAGCCCAGATAGACGGGCTCGGCCGCGGGCCACGAGATCAACCCCGCCAGGCCGCGTCTCTCAAACCGGCGTGCCGCGAGCAGCTCGCCGAGCTCGCCGCCGGTGAGCACGATCTCGCGCAGTTGCTCGTAGTCTGCCTGCGCCGGTTCGGCGATCGGCCAGAATCGCCCGCTCATCAGGGTCCTCCGAGTGCCTTCTCGACTGTGCGTCGGTGAAGCTTCACCCCTAACGCCGCCTCTAACTCCGAGGCGAGCTGTGCTCCCGACGCGCCCGGCCGCTCGCGGTGGCGCGTCTGTAGGAACGCCAGCACCTCGGGCGAGAGCTTCACCGGGCCGCGTCGCCCCGGCCGCTCGTCGAGCAACCCGACCATCCCGGAGTGCTCGAACGCCGCCTGCACGAGGTAGAACGACGCGCGCGAGTACCCGTGTGCGTCGGCCGCGGCGGTCGCGCTCTGCCCGTCGACCACGTACGCGCGCAGCATCTCGTACTTCACCTGGACCTTGTCGAACGAGGCGAAGAACTGCGGGTGCGAGCGAAACGGCTCGCCCACGACCGCGTCCGCCGCCGGGTGCAACAGCCCGGCCTGCTCCAGAGCCTGATAGCGCACCGAGGCCGCCATCCCGACTCACCAGCCTCTCTCGAGCTGCTGCCCAGTCATAAGCACCGCTCCCGCCGTTTCGCTCTGCTTGTTCATCGATAACCGCCGCAAGGACTGTACCAAGAGCCCAGGACGAAGGATCATGCGGCGCATATCGCTGGACATTGCGGCCTTCTTCGTTAGACATGTTTGGGCTCTTCGCCACCCGCGGTCACCCGCCGCGACCGCCTGCGATGCCCCGGTCTGCGGTAGATCTCGGCGTCCTCGACGGTCAGCTCCCGCGTAAGGACGCTGCGGTAGTTCAGAGTTGCGTTCCCTTGCTGC
>JALYZL010000545.1 GCA_030948875.1 Actinomycetota bacterium | reverse complement strand
ACAACGATCCGACGGTCATGCCGGCCCTCGCGTCGCTGCTAAAGATGGTCTGGGGCGCCGAGTACAACGACTAGCGCGATGCGCGGTTCATCAACGACCGCGTCCACGGAAACATCCAAAAGGACGGCACCTTCTCCGTCGTGCCGAGGATCGCCGGAGGCGTCACTACGTCGGACCAGCTGCGCCGCTTGGCCGACGTCGCCGACCGCTACGAGGTGGCGATGATCAAGATCACCGGCGGGCAGCGCATCGATCTGCTCGGCATACGCAAAGAGGATCTGCCGGCGGTCTGGCGCGAGCTTGACATGCCCTCAGGCCACGCCTACGCCAAGAGCTTCCGCACCGTGAAAACGTGCGTCGGCTCGGACTTCTGCCGCTTCGGCCTGGGCGACAGCACGACACTCGGGGTTCGCATCGAGGAGCGCTTCGCAGGCCTCGAAAGCCCGGCAAAGCTCAAGCTCGGCGTTGCCGGCTGCCCGCGTAACTGCTCGGAGGCGATGGTCAAAGACGTCGGTCTCGTCGCCGTCGAGGGCGCGCGCTGGGAGATCTATGTCGGCGGCGCCGCGGGCGCGCACGTCCGCAAAGGCGACCTGCTCTGCACCGTAGACACAGCCGATCAGGCGATGCTCCGAGTCGGGCGCTTCATCCAGTACTACCGCGAGAACGCGCGCTGGCTCGAGCGAACCTACGGCTTCATGGAGCGCGTCGGCGTCGACGCAGTCCGCGCGACCGTGGTGGAGGACCGCGACGGTGACGGCGAGCGGCTGGACACCGCCCTCGAGCTCTCGCTCGCCGCCTACACCGACCCATGGCAGGAGGGACACCGACCAGTCACCGCCAACCAGTTCGCTTAGCCAGACCCCACGCCTCTCAAGGAAGACCTATGAGCACCGACATACCTATCCCTCGCGTTGGACACCCTCTGATCGAGGGATTCGAGCGCGGTCGCTGGATCGATCGCTGGGAACCTGAGAACGAAGCGTTCTGGGAGCCCGGCGGAAAAGCGATCGCCCGTAAGAACCTCGCGTTCTCGATCTTCGCCGAACACATCGGCTTCAACATCTGGGTGCTATGGACGATCATCGTGCTCAACCTCGCCAACGCCGGGATCAACCTCTCGATCTCCCAGCTGTTCTGGCTGACCGCGGTCCCGAACCTGATCGGCGCCGCGCTGCGGATCCCGTACACGTTTGCGATCCCGCGCTTCGGCGGTCGCCTGTGGACGACGATCAGCGCCGCGCTGCTGCTGATCCCCGTGACGCTGGTCGCGATCGTGCTGCCCAGCGGCTGGCTTCATCAACAGGGACCGAGCGCCCAATTCTGGATTCTGTTCGCGTGCGCGGCGACAGCCGGACTCGGGGGCGGAAACTTCTCCTCCTCGATGGCGAACATCTCGTTCTTCTACCCGGAGCGTAAGAAGGGATTCGCGCTCGGTCTGAACGCCGCGGGCGGGAACCTCGGCGTCGCCGTCACTCAGCTGCTGGTGCCGCTCGTGATCATCATCGGCGTGCCGGCGGTGGCCGTGAAACTGGCGCTGCACCAGGTGCACCTCGCCTACGCCGGCATCATGTGGATGCCGTTCATCGTGGTGGCCGCCGTCGGCGCCTACCACTACATGGACAGCCTCACGCAGGCCAAGACCGACACCAAGGCTTACGCCCACGCGGTTCGCAACCCGCATACCTGGATCATGTCCCTGCTGTACATCGGCACGTTCGGCTCGTTCATCGGCTACTCGTTCGCGCTGCCGCTGGTGATCAAGAACACCTTCCCGGAGTTTCTCGCCCACCACGTGTTCATCGCCACCTACCTCGCGGGCCTCGGCTTCATGGGCGCTCTGCTGGGCTCGCTCGCACGACCCATCGGCGGCTGGACCTCCGACCGGCTCGGCGGCGCGCGCATCACGATCGCGTCGTTCGTCGGGATGGCCCTATTCACCGCGACAGCAATCGCCAGCGTCAACGCGCGCAGCTTCACCTGGTTCTTCGCGTCTTACATGGCGATCTTCATTCTCGCCGGCGTCGGCAACGGCTCCACCTACCGCATGATCCCGAGTATCTTCACCACACTGGCCACCCGCCAAGCGGCAGCGTACGGGACCGACGAGCACCAGACACGACTTGCCTTCAAACGTCAGACCGCCGCGGTGATCGGAATCGCCGGGTCGATCGGCGCGTTCGGTGGCTTCCTGATCCAGGTCGCCTTCCGCCAGGCCAGCCTGCATGTATCGGCCCTGGTCACCGCTGTAACGGTGGCGGGCGCGAAGAAAACCGCCCCACTGACGAAGGTGATCGCGAGCAGCCACGACAAGGTTCTGGTCGCTCACGACAAGCTGCTGCTGGCCCACGACAAGGCTGCGGGGCTGGCCAAGAAGGAGGCGATCGCCCACGCCAACGCGCACTGGTCGACCGGAGCACTATGGGTGTTCCTCGGCGCGTACGTGATCCTCGCCGCCGTCACGTGGTTCTGCTACATCCGCCGCTCCACGGCGACGAGCAGAATGCCAAGCCTCGCCGACGCATCGATCTGATCTGAGCCACCGTGAACACACCCCACACATGCTCACGCGCTCACCGATCGCCGACCTGCAGCCCCCCTGCGAACCGGCGGAGCACCAGGAACGTACCGATCCCCAATCCTGCCGCTCGTCGTGCCCACGAGAGATCACGGTCGCAAGCGACAACGAACGCGACGATGTCCGAGTCAAGCCGTGCGATGACCCGCAGACACCGGAGCACAGCGGGCGCCGCGTCGGTAGCGCCGTTCGGGGAGGCTCGACCATGACCCCCGCCTCCCTCACCGAAGACTGGACGCGGGTCGCCCACGTCAGCGACGTTCCGCTGCTCGAGGGGCGCCGAGCCTCCGTGGACGGACGGCCGATCGCGCTCTTCCGCCTGCCGGGTGGCTGGGCCGCGACCGACGCCGCCTGCCCCCACCGCGGCGGCCCGCTCGCGGACGGACTCCTGACAGGCCGCTGCGTAGCATGCCCGCTACACGGCAGCCGCTTCGACCTCCAAACCGGCGCTCAAATCGGCGGCGCCGACAGCATTGCCATCCACGAGATACGGGAGCGCGACGGCGAACTGTGGGTACGGATAGCGCTGGCGACCTAAGCCGCGGCGACAGCCCGGTGAAGAGAACGTCCTCCTCGGGGTCTGCCTAGCAGCGGAGCAGAAATGCGGTGGTTCGATTACCGGAAGTCTGGGCCCGGTTGTTCGCGCGCACGGAACGTCGCGCCGATCGCCACCTCGTCAGCCACACCCCGAGATTCGACCCTACCACCACCCAACCTGCTGACCTATTTATGAACAGGCCCTGGGC
>JALYZL010000540.1 GCA_030948875.1 Actinomycetota bacterium | reverse complement strand
CTTATGGCCGTCCGGCGCGACGCTGGTCGTAAGCGATCGACGGACGAGAACTACGAGTCAACCCTGGCGCAGCACATCGTCCCGTTCTTCGGGGCGCGTATTGTCGACCGGATCGAACGCCGCGATGTCGGGGGCTACGCGGCAGCGCTCGCGGGGAAGAGGCTCGCGGCGAGCTCCCGCATCCATGGTCTGAATCTCCTGGGGTCGATCTTCGAGCTGGCTGTTCTGCGCGGCTGGGCAGTACGAAACCCTGCAGCCGCTCGCGATCTCGGCACCGGCGCTCCGCACGCGCGGCCTCAGACAGCCCACGCTTGGTCTTGGCCATGACGGTCCTCCCTTGAACCGAGGGCCGCCCGCCGCGGGCCTGCGCCGTCCAAACCGCACCCGAAACGGTGCGAAAATCAGACGGCCAGCCCGACCCGCAAAGGGCTCCCAGACCCGGCGACCACGGCGTGCAAAGCGTCGAGACCGCCCCCCCGTTCAGGCGAAAGCAGCAAGCCGTCAGGATCGTGTTCGCTCGGCGCCGCTGCCAGGAGAGACGTTCCTGACTGCCAAGGAGGCGAGCTTCACACCGGCACATGATTCACGTTAGAATCGCGGTCATGTCGAATTCAAGTTTTTCGGTCGGGGATCGGGTCACGAGGGTGAACGACGGGACTGTCGGCGTCGTCGTGAAGGTCGGGCCCGGGACCGACGTCGGCGTTCGCTGGGAACCCAGCGGCGTGATCCAGAGTATCGTGCCCCTCCTGCTCAAGCCGGCCTGAGAGAGCAGAGGTCACCGGAGAACGCGGGGCGAGCTGTTCTAGCAGCTCCCCCCGTCGCTTGTCGTAGGGCATCGATCTGAGCTGCTCATTTGCAGGGCTTCTTGGCTGAGCGTGCCGTCGTGGAGCCAGCTCAGTTCGGTCGCGTGCGTGGGTAGCCGTAAGCGGGAGAGGGAACTCGCCGCCCCGGGTGGCGTGCTGCCGATCGGCTTCGTGCCTTGGCTGTGTCTAGCTCCAGTCCTCGATGCGGTGTGTAGTTCGCGCGCAGTTGGAAGCGTCGAGGACTCGGTGCGCCAGGCTGCGGCGCCGGTTGGGTCGGTCGAGCTCAGCAATAGCCGCCTTCGTCGAACCCTAGGGACAGCTCGGCGGACGTAGGCCATAACAGGAGGGTCGGCAGAGGCGACGACGTCGCCCGCCGCCGAATCGGTCGACGTCAGCGCGTTGCCGACGCTGTCGACCGGACGAGCGACACTGTCGGGCACACCGCGTCCATCGGCCCGTAGCTGGTCGGCTGGCCGGGCCGGATTCAACCCCATCGCGCTCCCAGCGCCAGGCGATCGAGCGTCTAAGCCTGGGCTCCGGGTTCAAGGGGGCGCGGTGTTCTGACGATCCTCACTGGACAAAGAGTAGTTCTCTCGACAGGGGAATCCCGCTGCGATGCGGGTCCGCAAGGCCAACGAACTCCGCCGGAGTTTGACGGCTCCCGAGGGAATGTTCCCTATCGAGGCCGTTCATGGGTCGAGCCACGGTAGCCGGAGGACGTTTGGAGTGGCTGCTCGCTAAACAATAGGAAGTGACTCATGTCCAAGACGCTCCGTCTCGCGCACGCCCGGCGTGCCGGGATCCTGCTCGCCTCCGGTCTCGCCTGTGCTGCTGTCCCCGCCGTGGCGAGCGCCTCGGCTGTTAACCTCGGCACCGCGAGCCCCTTCGTCGTCCTGGGGGCCTCGAGCGCCACCAATACCGGCCCCTCAGTGCTCAACGGCGATCTCGGGGTCAGCCCCGGAACCTCGCTCAGCGGTTTCACGCTCCCCGCCGTCGTTAACGGCGCCACGCACGACGACGACGCCGTCGCCGGCCAAGCACAGAACGATCTCGCTACCGCCTACGGTGTCGCGGCCGGTCAGCCGATCTCGCCCGGCAACGACCTGACGGGCCAGGATCTCGGGGGCCTCACTCTGCGGGCCGGTGCCTACAGCTTCTCCTCGTCTGCTCAGCTGACCGGGCAGCTCACTCTCGACGCTGCCGGCGACCCTAACGCGCAGTTTGTGTTCGAGATCGGCAGCACGCTCACTACTGCATCGGCCAGCTCGGTTCGGCTGATCAACGGCGCCTCGCCATGCAACATTTACTGGCAGGTCGGGAGCTCGGCGACGCTCGGCACCACCACTGCCCTGATGGGCAACGTGCTGGCGCACGACTCCATCAGCCTGGATGACTCCGCCACCGTGGAAGGCCGTTTGCTAGCCCTCGGCGGCGCGGTCACGCTGATCCACAACACGATAGATGGCTCGTTGTGCGGCACCTCCACAACTCCCCCGCCCGAGTCCACCCCCCCAGACACAAATCCGCCGACCAACGGGACAACCCCGCCGACCGGGGGCACGACTCCGCCGACTAGCGGCACGACTCCGCCGACCAGCGGGACAACGCCCCCGACTAGCGGCTCAACCCCGCCGACCGAGGGCCGCGGGGGCGCCAAGCCGCCGCCCGCCAGCCACTCGACAGTTCCCACCCGAAGAGGGTCGGCCACACTCGGGCGTACTAAGACACCGACGACGCTGATGCAGTGCGACTTCGGATTCACAGCGACTGTGCGCGGCCGCGAGATCAAGCGCGTCGTCTTCATGCTTGACGGCAAGCAGCTCGCCAGCCGGAGCGGTCCGCAGTTCAGCGTGCACGTGCCGGCGGCATTTGCGGGAAGCGGCCATCTCAAGGCACGCGTTACGTTCAAGGACGCCACACGGGCCCAGACGCTGAATCTGCGTTACCGCGCGTGTGCCGCAGCCGTCGTGCAGCCCCTGCCGGCTCCGTCCACGTTCACTGGATGAGGCACTCGGGCGATGCCACGCGGAGGCCCCTCGGCTCACGCCGGGGGACCTTCCGGGTGGCGGCGGCCGTGCTCTCGGTCGCCGCGTGGTGCACCATGTCCGTGCCGCAGGCGATCGCTTTCACGGTCCCGGTAGGACAGGCGCTCGTCGTGGTGCTGCACGACCAGGTCGCCCGCACCGCCCCATCGATGGACGCGCACGCGATGGCGACGATCGCCTCCCGGCGACCGCTCACCGGTGTGCGTACCGTCCTTCCGGTGCTCGGTCATGCCAACAGCACAACCGGACGAGCCTGGGTGGATGTCCGACTTCCCGGGCGTCCCAATGGAAGCACCGGGTGGATCACGACCTCCGGCACGATGCCCTCGTGGACCAGGTGGCGCCTGTCCGTCGATCTGACCGCGCGGCTCGTCACTGTCTATGACCGGGGCCGGGTCACCGTCCGCTTCCCAGCGGTCGTCGGGGCGCCGTCCACGCCGACGCCGCAGGGCCAGTTCTTTATCGAAGAGGGGCTCTCGCTCAGCGCCCAGGCCGCCGGCGCCCCGTTCGCGCTGGCCACCAGCGCCCGGTCGAACGTTCTTCAGCAGTTCGACGGCGGCCCGGGTCAGATCGCCCTACACGGAATGGGCAATCTCGCGGGCGCCCTCGGAACGGCGTCCTCGCACGGCTGCATCCGGCTCGCCACGCCAGCCATCACCTGGCTGGCCATGCACATCGGTGCCGGCGTGCCGCTGAGCATCCTGCCGTAGCGACGCGTCGCGCCCCGGGTCAGCGATGCTGTGGGCGCCGGCGCTGGGGGCGGCGGGCGTCCGACGCAGGCAAGGAACGGCCCCGCGCCCGGTACGTGGCCGGTGCGACAGGCGGTGCCGGAGCGGCGCGCTCTCCCGCGACCGCGAGCAGAGTCCGACGCGAGGAAACGCCTAGCTTGCGATAGATGTGACGTGCGTGCGACCGGACGGTCTCGACGCCGATCCCCAGGGCAAGCGCGATCTCCGCGTTGGACTTATTCTGGCGCAGGAGCGACAACACATCGCCCTCGCGCGGCGTCAGCAGAGGCTCGGTGGCCTGAACGTCCCGGCTGGTGGGGAGAAGCTGTAGCTGCAGGCCTCGCGACGCGAGATGGATCGCGTGCCGAAGGTCCCGGACCTGGGTGCCCGTCGTGAGGCAAGCGCTGGCACCGAATGCCAGCAGCTGAGCTGACTCGACGCTGGAGAGACCGTGGCCCAGCAGCACCAGGTACGTCTCAGAGTGCTCGAGCGTGATCTCGCGAACCTGGGCATAGCCGTCCAATGAGCCGACGTCGAGGATCAGCACGCGTGGACGATGCACGCGAAGCATGCTCCCCAGGCGCGCCGGCGTGACGTCCCGGGCAACGACCGAGATGCTCGGATCGGCTTCGAGAGCGGTCTGGAGCCCCAGAGCGAGAAGATCCTCGAAGCGGGTGATGCCGACCGTGATAGGCGAGTGCTCGTGCATGGTGAGAGGACGCAAACCCCAGCGCGTCTATAGGCCCTATCGGCACACCGCGGCCCAAGGGTGAGAAGCTCCTCACCCGACAGACGTCTGAATGCCCCCCCAAGATCCCCCGGGGGCTCCCCCCAAGCTCCCCCGTGCCGGATGATGACCGCGAGCAGGGTCGACGTCAGGCTTGCGGCATGCCCAGACTTCGTCTTCTAGCCGCCGTGATCGTCGCGCTGACCGCCGTTCCGGCGACCGGCGCCGCAATGACCCGCGCCACCTCCCCCATCGCTCTCGCGTTCTCGATCGCCGGCCGCTACTGGGGCGCCGTGCCATGCCACGGCCAGGTCAAGATCCTCGATCAGCAGCTCGCTCCGGCCGCACTCGGGCAAGACATCGATGCCTGGGTCGCCTTCGGCTCCCCACTGGGGGCGAACAACCTCGCCGCCCAAGCCAGCGGCTATGCGAACTGCACCATCGACCTTGGGCGCTCACGCTGGCCGACGACAGCCAGCATGGTGCAGGACTGGGACATGCTGTGCATGACCATGACTCACGAGTTTGGTCATCTGCTGGGATACGCGCACGACACCACGCCGGGCAGCGTGATGAACCCGGTATTCACGAACTACGCGAGCGAACCGCGGCTCTGCCGGACGGACCGGCCGACCGGATCGCGTGCTTAGCGGCAGTACTGACCGGGCCGAGGCGGCGATTACCCCGGGAACGCCTCGTGCTTGGCGACCTCGGCGCCCGCGCCGTCCAGCAGTACGACCGTCGAAAGCATCAGAACGGCGGCGTCGTCGATGAACAGCGCGACGTCTTGCTCGACGTCATCCTCAACAAATCTCCCGTCGGCAAAGCGAATCTGGACGCGATCGATGTCGGTGCCGGCGCGCTCGATCTGCCCGCCGGTATAGAACAGGTCGCCCCCGTGGCCGCCGGCTAGGTTCACCCACGGCCTGCCCCGTACCGGCGAGCTGCCACCGCCCCCAGCGGCCCCGACGATGCGCCAACCACCGTCTGGCTCTCGCTCGAGCGCGAAGAAGTACACAAAGTCGTGCTCGCTGTGATCGAGCATCGGGATCGAACCGCGGAACGTCACGAAGTCGATCCGACGCCGCGATGACGCCCGATGCTTGACGAACCGCACTGAGTCCGGGTCGGCGCGGTGCAATGCACCGCCGTGCACTGTGCCAGCCCGCCACCCGCCCGGGGTGACCGGTCCCGGCGCAAGCTCGCCGGGCGGCCGGGCGAGCTCCTCGAGGATCACCTGCTCGGGATCCATCACCCACACGACGCTATTCGTTTGACTATCTGACATCGTGATGGGCCGTGGATGCGCTCGGCGCCTTCGGATGGTAGGCAGCGGTTTCGGCTACTGACCAACCGACACGACGTCGGGGTCGGGTGGTCAAACCGTTCATTTGTTCGACGAAGGGCACGTCTTCCTGGATCTGCTTCTGGGGGGGCGCCATCGTGCGCTCGAATCTGCGAGCTTGGCGGTATATCCCCCAGTGCATCGATCACGCCCCTGGACCGGCGCTTCCAGGCTGTCGAGTTGCGTGACGATCTGGTTCTGGACCGCAGAATCGAACCTTTTCTGAAGCGTCTGGAGACCGGGGTCCCGCGAGCCTCCTCGCCTCGTCCCGATGTCGGCGGTTTGCAAACCGGGACTGCTGTCATGACCCAAATCCGCGCGAAGCCCGTAGTCCTCGTACATGAGTCAATTGCTGACCGATAGAGCGAGGATCCTTCCGGTGCTCGTGGTCGCCGTGGTAATCGCCTTCGGTTCGACGCTGGTCGTCATGCTTTCAGGCGGGCCCAACGGCGCTTCCAGCAGCACCTCGGTGCGATCCGGTGCGGTCGTTGGCGGTAAGGGCAACCCGGTCACGGTCGACATTTCCATGTTTGCTTTCAAGCCCTCGACATTAACGATCGCTCCGGGCACAACGGTCGCCTTTACCAACATGGACACGACCGAGCACACCGCGACCGAGGACATCGGCCCCACCTTCGACACCGGCGCCATCCAGCACGGCCAGACAAAGGCGGTCACGTTCACGAAGCCGGGGGCGTACCACTACAAGTGCAGCTTCCATCCCTTCATGACCGGGACGATCGTCGTCAAATGACCGGCACGACCAAGCTCGGGCGCAGCGACCGCCTAAGGTTTCTCGCGATCGGCCTGCTGCTGTGCGAGGGCGGTGTACACCTGCAGCAGTACGAAAGCTTCCTCCAGTCGGTTCCGACGATCAACACGCTCTTTCTCCTGAACGCCGTCAGCGCGGCGCTGATCGCGCTTACGCTCGCGGCGAGCCGCAACCGGGTGGCGATCCTCCTCACGCTCGGCGCGATCGGCATGACCGTCATGGGGCTCGTCTCGCTCGCGATCGCGCGCGCAAGCGTGCTCTTCGGCTACAGCGAGCCAACCCTACGGTTCCCCGTCCTATTCGCCGCGCTGGTTGAGTTGGCCACAGTCGTTGTCGCCTCGCGGTTCGTCACGACGCGGATCCGCGAGCTCGCCTGAGTTCGTTTACTAGGTTGGCGCTGACGAGGACGCTGTCAAGGTCGCCGCGCTCCACGGCCGCCCGGCCTCGGCGGGTGGCGAGATAGTCCTCGCTCCCCCCGCGCCACGTGACCAGCACGAGCGACGCGTTCTCGAGGGTCTGAGGTCGATGGGCAGTTCGTCGATCGTGGCGGTGGTTTGGAGCGGACTGCCACTCGCGGCCGCAGGTTCACTCGGCAACGACCGCATAGGTGTGCATGTGCTCGAGTTGCTTGAGCTTGATGTCTCGCTTGAGGCCGCCCGCGATGCGATCGTTTGAAGGCGGCACGGTCACGCTAGCGGCTGACCGTGACGATCTCCCGGCGTCGCGGTCAGACTGCCACACCTGAAGGTCGAGGAACCCATCCGGGCCTTCTACCAGTCAGGAGCGATCGCGGAACGCCTTTTAACTAGGCTGCGCGGTCGGCGGGAATCGCGAGGCGAGAGAGGGAGACGTACACGTCCTCAGGGTAGCTCAGCTTCGCAAGCAGTAGCGTTCGCTAACTGAGTTCTTTCGAGTGCCCGGTCGACGGCTGAAATCGCCCGGCTTGCGTCCTCGACCACCTCCACGCCTGAGCCGATGTCGGAAAGCTGCTCGGGCACGCTCCGCCCTCCGACGATGATCGCAATATCGGGTCGTTGCGATCTGAGTTGGTCGATTGTATGGAGGAGGGTCATTCCGGAGCTAGGCGCGGTTGCCCCGAGGGCGACGACCTGAGGTTGGTGACGCTCGACGGATGCGAGGAGGGCCCCCAATGGTAGGTCAGGGCCGAGGAAGATAACCTCGAAGCCGTGTCCTTCGAGTACATCAGCAATCATGCGCAAGCCGAGCACGTGCCGGTCGCCCTCCACGCATGCGAGCAGGATGCGCTCAGCCGAAAGCGGAGGGCGATCATAGAGGGAGGGGTAGACGAGAGCCATGACTCCTTGGGTGATGGCCGTGGCGAGGTGCTCGTCGGCAACGGTGATCTCGTTGCGTTCCCATAGTTCGCCGATCCGCGTCATCGCCGGGGTTAGGACGTGCGTCAATAGTGCCAGTGCCGGCGTGCCGTCGACCAGGGCCATGCCGATGACCGCCCGCGCCGTGGTGGCGTCGCCTGCCTCGATCGCTGCGCTGTAGCTTCGACCGAGTTCGGCTAGCCAGGATGCGTTACTCGCGTCCACGAGCAGCCTCGCGGGCGTCGATGTCCGGGACCGTGGTGAGGAACAACTCGAGCAGGGCAGGGTTGAAGTGGCTGCCGCTGTCGGCTCGCATCATCTTGTCAATCGCTTCTCTTGGAAACGCGGGTCGATAGACGCGATCATTCGAAAGCGCGTCGTAAACATCGACGATCGCCAGGATCTGGCCCTCGATGGGAATACGTTCTCCGACCAGACCGCGAGGGTAGCCACCTCCGCCGTATTTCTCATGATGGGTCCACGCCAATGTCGCGGCACACTGCAGGACGAGCGAACCAGAGCCCCGAAGGAGGTCGTAACCGACCTGTGCATGGGTTTCCATGATCGTGCGCTCTTCTGGCGTCAGTCGCCCCGGTTTGAGGAGCACTGCGTCGGGGATGGCGATCTTGCCCGCGTCATGGAGCGGGCTCGAGTGGCGAATCAACTCGCACTGATCTGCGCTTAACCCCGCGAGCGCCGCAAGATGGGCGGCGTAACGGCTGACGCGATGGACGTGCGCTCCCGTGTCATCATCGCGATATTCGACCGACAGAGCCAGACGCCGCACCATCTCCGCCTCAGAGCTCACAAGCCCGGCCGCGCTATCTAACGAACGTGCGCGGCTCTCGATGACGGCGTGCTCTAGCCGTTCACGCTGGCGCTTCTGCGCTCGCTCGCGATCCACGGTCTCACCAACGATGCGCGCCAAGACGTGCATGAATGCGATGTCCCGCTCGTCACGATTCGGATAGGACTTATTGGCATCGCTATCCTCGAGATGGATTTGCTGAGAGTCCCTGAAGCACTCAGCGAGATAAGCCACGTCCATCTGAAGCTCCCCTCGGGCCGCGGCAACTATACGTCCGACGCGCTCGAGCGCCGGATCGCTGATCGGGTCAAGGATCGCGCCCATCGTAGCGACGCTCATATCGTCATCCGTGCCCATATGAGGACTCCATCGACCTGTCGATCCTCGCGCACGAGCATGTGGGGGTAACGTCAACGCTTGGCTATCGGCGGGCGTTCTCGCGAGGGCTTCATGGATCGTGAACGGTTGCGCGAGGGCAGCACTACGGTCTGTCCGCGTACTCCAGCTCGATGCTGATGCCGGAGGCACCCCGTCGTCAGGGAAGATGACCTCGGCGCGACGCGCAGCGTCGAGGATCATCTGCGCCTCGATCTCCGAAAGGCTACGGGGGATCCCCGGCGGCCGGCCACTCGCACACGAAGGTGAGCGTGGCCTGGCGGCGGCAGAGGCCACACCCACTCTTCATGGCGCCGTCCGCCCCCTCCGCCACCCGCCGCCACCGTGGCGCATCACCGGACCCGCCGGCCGATCATCGCCATGATGAACCCTTCGGTATTCGTGGTCTTGGCACGATCGGCTGAACTGCAATCCGAACCGAAGCATCTCCTCAGGCAGCCCTTCATCTTCGCTGCGGCGGACAAGTCGGTGGCGATGAGGGCCGAACAACACCGGGTCTAGATCAAGCTCCTCGTGCCCAGGGGCCGCCATAGTGCGGATCTCAAACTCGAACCCCGTCGAGTACGCGGCCAGACGACGTGACGCGAGAAGGGGGCGCAGGGAACGGCGAGCTACCCACTGCTTGCTCTTGCTCCGCAGATAGATCCATTCGTCCTGGTCCGGATCTTCGAGCTGCTACTGGCGCTGTACCTCCACCAGGTCATTGCAGGGTGCTTATCGGCTTGCAGCCGAATGGGCATGACCAACGTGTGCGAGGCTTCATAGAGGATGAAGCGGTCGCGATGAGCGTGTTCACCGAGGCGGAGCTTCGATACATGACCGGCGGACGCCAGCTGGGACGGATCGCGACGGTCGGCGTGGACGGCACGCCGCACGTGGTTCCGGTCGCATGGATCTACAACGCGGCGCGCGACACGATCGATGTCGGCGGCCATGAGCTGGAGCAGTCGAAGAAGTTCCGCGATATCGCGCGCACCGGCCGGGCCGCGATCGTGGTCGACGATCTAGTGAGCACTGACCCGTGGCTTCCGCGAGCGATCGAGGTTCGCGGGCGGGGCGAGGCGATCGCGCTCCCGACGCCCCTGATCCGGATTTACCCGGAGCGGATCATCAGCTGGGGGCTCGAACGGGGCCGTAGCGCGCGTACGGTGTCGAGGTAGCACGGTCCTCGCAGATGCCGGCGAGGGATTTCGCTGCGTGGTCAAGGGATGATCGTGACAGCTGAGCCATACGCGGATTTCACCTCCACTGCAACGGCCGATTTCACGTCTGTGAAACCGACATGAACAAAGTTCGTTGCTGGGTAGCACGGTGACGTGCTCTCCCGGCTGCCGGGCGCCGATCGGACTTACGTTCGCGTCGCTGTTCCCGCTCGAGCAACCTGGGCAGTTACATCCTCAATAGCGGGGCGACGATCTCGTCGTCGGGCGCGTTCTCCTACACGGGGAAGGTCGGGGTCTACAAGAACGACATGCCCACCTCGGTCGGCTCGGCGACGCTCAAGCTCTCGGGCCAGTTCACGAGCCCGACCACGGCGAAGGGCACTGCCGGCATCACGCGCGCCATGCCGACGCTGAAGGATTGCCCTGGCAGGGCGTTCACCGCGAGCCGGCACGAGGCCGTGCCCCACAACGTTGCCGTATTACCGCCGGAGCGCTCGTCGTCCTGGCGGCGCCCCAAAAGCCCGGGGCTGGATTCGAACCAACTCCCCTTCCTATACGTTGGAAGTGCTCTGCCCATTGAGCTACCCGGGCGCTCGAGACTGTGACCGAAGACCGAGGCGGGTCCGGAGCCTCGCGTCAGTAAGAGAGCAGACAACCTGGTCGCCGCCGGGCATGGCCTCGACGCGCGACTGAACGCCGATCACGTACAGGCCGGCGCTGCGCGCAGATGCCACCCCGGCCGGCGAGTCCTCGATGGCGATGCTCTGCGTGGGTTCGGAGGCCAGGCGCGCGACCGCGGCGAGGTAGAGGTCGGGCGCCGGCTTGGCGTTGGCTACCTCGTCCACTCCTACCACCGCGTCCAGGAGCCGATCCAAGCCCGCGGCCTCGAGGGAGCGCTCGAGGAGCACGCGCGGCGAGTTTGAGGCGACACCCACCGGTCGCTCGCCGCGCAGCTCGCGAAGAAGCTCGGCCGCGCCCGGCAGCGGACGTGGGGAGTCCATGGAAACCTTCGCGCATAGGAGCGCGAGCAGTCGTTCCTCCAGCTCATCCTGCAGATCCGTGTCGCCCAGAAGCTCACTCAGCAGTTCGCAGGTCCCACTGATGCCCGTTCCTAACGTTTGCCGGCGCTCTGCTTCGCTGAAGTGTCTTCCGTGCTCGTGAAACAGAGCGTGTCGAGCCGCCATCCACGCCCGCTGCGTGTCGAGGAGCACGCCATCGGCGTCGAACACGACCGAGGAGGTCATGTCGTCAGCAGGACCTTCGCGGCCAGCAAGAACGCTGAGAGCAGTGCAAGGACTGCGGCAGCGGTCGCCACGGGTGCGATCCCCGACTGATTCAGGACGAACCCCAGCACAGTGGTCAAGCCCGCCCCGACCAACCCCGAGAGGAGGTCGGAGAACCCAAGCAGCTTTCCCCGTTCGACCGCACTCGCCGTCTCAGCGAGCTCAGTGGTCGCCGCTACGTACGCGCAACTCCAGCCGGCCCCGACCCCGAACAGCGCGAGCGAAGTCAGAGGCACGCTCTGCATGGTTCTCGTCAGCGCGAGTGCGGATACGCCGAGCAGCGCGAGGCCCCCGATCAGCGCGCGGGTTCGACCGATCCCGGCGATCACCCACCCCACGGCAAGGAACAGTCCGAACATGCCGACGAAGTGAGCACTGAGGACGGGGAAGATCGAGCTTTTAGAATGGCCGTAGTGGATCATTGATTTACCCACGAGCGTCATCAGGGCGACCATCACGGAATAGCTGGACACGGCCGCCAGCAGGACCCAGCGTATCCCCGCGCGAGCGACGATGGCAACCATCGGCTCAGGTGTGGAGGCCTCGGACTCGCCCGAGATGTCACGCGCGATCTGCTGGGGGTCGCGCTGGACGCGAGACACGAGCACAAATCCGATCGCCATGAATCCGGCACCTCCGAGCCACGCCGGACCGAGTGAGGAGCCGTGAAGTCCGCCGCCCTGCACGAGCGGGATGAACACGGCCGGTCCCAGCAGCGCACCGAAGACGGCACCGAAGAGCACGAGCGAGATCGCCTGCGGCCGGCGATCGGCGGGGTACATGTCGGCGGCCGCAGCGCGACTCAGCATCACCGTTCCCGTGGACACCCCCACGAGGACAAAGCCCAGCACCACCGCGGGGAGCGATGCGCTAAACGCGCCCAGCGAGGCCAGTAGCGAACCGCCGATCCCGGCCGCGAAACCCACCGGATCGTGCGAGCGCGACCGAAGCGGTCCATGGCGCGCCCGGCGGGAAGCGCTGCGAACGCCGCACTGGTGAGAAACACCGCTGGAGCAAGACCGGCGAGCGAGCGGGAGCCTCCGGCCCCCTCGAATGTCAGGGTGGCGACGGCAGTGGCGAGCTCGACCATCCCATACAGGGCTGCGAGGCCCGCGGCGAGGAGCAGCATGTTGCGCCGCACGGGCGCCGTGACGCCGCGCAGGGCGGGGATATGTACGGCTGGTGAGGCGACCCGACTCACCGAGCCCGGGGGTGATCAGAGTGCTCGTAGTAGAACGCGAACATCTCGTCCTCGCCGCGGACGTGAACGGGAGTCGCGCGAGCCCGCGTCACCTCGAATTCATACTTGACCCTCCACCTGCCGTGCTCGTTTCGGTACGCCACGCCCTGCCACGGGAAGACGCGGCTTTCGCGGTTGGCGAGATGCAGCCCCCACTGGGTCGGCTTAGGGTGGACCGTCGCCCGCACCGCGCGTGGGTAGCACGACTGAACGAGATCGATCTCGCGCAGGATGTAGAGAAAGAGGGCGAACTCGAAGGCGCCTTTCTCGGCTCTTTGGACTGTCTGGCTCTTGATCGCCACGAGGGTGGAGAGGTCATCGCCCTCGTCGCTATCGAGGAGCACGTCCTTGGTGGCCATCTGGACGAGGTCGTGGGTCACCGAATCGGCGGTGTTGAGATTGGCCGCGGAGGCCTGGATCAAGCTCGCTCGCCGCAGATCCTCTGAGTTCGTGTCCCACCATTCACGGAAGACCGGCGCCACCCGGTCGTGGACGAAGTCGAAGAGCACTTGTCTCGAGCGCACGAGTTGCTCCATGTCGGTGACCTCGATGGTGTCCTGAAACCCGAGCTGGCCGATCATCTCCCGCGTGCGCTCGCGGTAGCTGAGCGCCTCGTGTCTCGTTACTCCGAACATGTCGTGGTAGACGAGGCCGTCCGAGATGATCACGAAGCGCGCGCCTGGCTCGTATATCCGCCCGAGCGCCTGGCAGATCTCGCGCAGGCGGCACAGGCACAGCACTTCGGCCATGTCCGGAGACCGCCGGCTCACCTTGACGGGGTTGTTGTGCTTGAAGGGAAACGAAGGCAGGACGAACTCGAGCGGCGCGCCATCGGCGATCTGTGCCTCGACGATCGGCCGAAAGAGCTCTTTGTTCTCGTCAAAGCGAGTCTGCGAAGCGGTGCCGGCCCGGAAGCGCTTGGATCGCATGACGTCGAAAACCTTGTCGTAGACCGTTGGTAGCCGGTCAAGCCTGTTGCGGATGGTGGAGACGAAATCCTCGGCCGTGTCGACCGTGAGCTGCGCCTGTTCCTCGTAGTCGAACCCCTCGATAACGCGGGGCTCAACGGGCTCGTTGTAGTCCTCGAGGGGCTCGAAATCCGACCGCTTCATCACCGCCGGATTCATGTGGATGAAGCTCGGATCGATCTCCTCGACGCTTGGCGCTCGGTAGCGCTGTCGGAAGGCGTCGATCTCATCAACGTCGGCTTGGACCAAGGCGGACACGTGAACCTCCATCGCGGGTCGCTAACGGGATCCTTAGTAGAGCGAGTGGTACCGCGTTTCCTACCCGCCGTGGGACTCCGGAAACGCCTGGGCCCCCGGCGCGTAGATGCGTCATCATCGGGATGGGCAAGCTCAAGCAGACCGGACGCTGGAGCCTGCCGCGCCACATCGAGGCGACCTGCCGAGTCTTCAGCACCGAGATCGACTTCACCGAGGCGATCTGCGCTCACCGCGAGGTGACGGTATCCGCGGATTGCGGCGCCAGAAACATCGTCATGATCGTCCCGCGCGGATGGGCGGTCGAGGTGGACGGATCGAGCGTCAACACCGGGCACATCAACAACCGTGCCACCGATCCCGCCAAGCCCGACGCCACAATGGTCAGGCGGCGGCTGATGACGAGGAAGACGTCGTCGGTCTCGTCATGCTTGCCTGGAGCTTGTAGTCGTTCATGTAGCCGACGATGCCCGGCTGGTAGGCCCCGTCCAAGAGGGCGAGCTTGGCAGCGAGGTCGATCTTGTCGGCCATAGGTCCGTGAATCGTCGCCCGGGGCGGGTAAGCATGTCGTGTGATGGGAGACGACGCGCCAGCCGGGATAATCGACAGTGCCAACCTCCGGTGCTCGTTCTGCGGCAAGCCGTATTCCGAGGTCGAGACGATGATCTGTGGTCCCACGCCCGCGGTCGCCATCTGCGACTCGTGCGTCCAGCTGTGCACCGAGATCATCGCCGAGGCCGGCGGCCCATCCGAAGCCGCGTAGGGCCGGACACGAAAAAAAAAATCCACACGCGCCGCTCGTCCCCGCCTAGCCTTCGCCTAGCCTCCGGGTACGCCGGTAGTCAGGGGAAGGTGTTTATCCGTCCACCCCGGCCGACGGCGGCCAGATTGTCCCCGAGATGGGGAGGCCGAGTTATCTCCCAGGAGGCTTCTGATGGCAACCGAAGATCAGGCACACGCAGATCGGGTAGCGATTCCGGGTAGCGAGCGCGAGCCGATTGCCCACCACCCGCGCGTCGGTGACCCCGAGCCTCACAGCGAGGTCGAGGTCACCGTGTACCTGCGGCGCGCGGAACCGCTCGATTGGGTCGACGAGGAGGCGGCGAAGCCCCCGAGCGAGCGCCGCACGCTCTCCCGCGAAGAGATGGCGAGCGCGCACGGGGCCCGCCAGGAGGACGTCGACGCGGTGAAAGCGTTCGCCGCCGAGTACGGCCTCGAAGTGGTCGACGTCGACATGGCTCGCCGGAGCGTCGTCTTGCGCGGCACCCTCGACGCGGTATCGCGTGCCTTCGGCGCGCAGGGCCTGGGTGCGTTCCAGCACCCGGCCAAGGGCGTCTACCGGGGACGGAAGGGACCGCTCACCGTCCCCGCTTCCCTGGCCGGCGTGGTAGCTGGCGTGTTCGGCATCGACCAGCGCCCGCAGGCGCACCCGCACGTGCGCTTCCACGCGGCGGCGGGGCAGGCCACGTCGTACACCCCCGTGCAGGTCGCGCAGGCCTACGGCTTCCCCTCCGGCCTCACCGGCGCCGGGCAGCCGGTGGCGATCATCGAGCTCGGGGGCGGCTTCAACCAGGCAGACCTGAGCACGTATTTCTCAGGCCTCGGGCTCCCGACACCGACGGTGACCGCCGTCGGTGTCGACGGCGGCAGCAACTACCCGGGCGTCGACAAGAACGCCGACGGTGAGGTCATGCTCGACATCGAGGTCATCGCCGCCGTTGCCTCGGGGGCCACCCTCGTCGTCTACTTCTCCAACACCTCCGACCAGGGCTTTCTCGACGCCGTCTCCACCGCCGTCCACGACACCACGCACAAGCCGGCGATCGTCTCGATCAGCTGGGGTGGGCCCGAGGACTCGTGGACGCAGCAGGCACGCACCCAGATGGAGCAGACGTTCACCGACGCGGCGGCGCTTGGCGTCACCGTCACGGCCGCTTCGGGCGACAACGGATCCGCCGACGGCGTCACCGACGGCAAGCAGCACGTCGACTTCCCCGCCTCGGCGCCCCACGCCCTGGCC
>JALYZL010000536.1 GCA_030948875.1 Actinomycetota bacterium | reverse complement strand
AGCGCGCGCTTCTGAAGGTGCTGGAGAGCCGCCTCGCGCGGGGGCGCGAGGCGCTGTCTCGCCTGCTCGTGAGCCAGTACGAGTCTCAGCAGCAGAACATCGTCACCGTAGTGCTGCAAGCGCGCGGGTTCGCTGACCTCCTCGACCGCCTGCAGTACCTGCACATGGCGCAGGGGCAGCAGAAGGCGATCGTCCACGTGACGATGATCGCCAAGGCGCAGGCCCAGAGCGCGGCAACACGGCTGGCGGCGCTCGAGGCGCGCGACCAGAGCACGACGACCGCGGTAGCGACCGAGGCCCGCGCCATCGCGGGGATGAACGCCCTCCTGCAGTCGAAGCGCTCGGCGGTGGCGCGGGTGCGTGCCATCCAGGTCGCCCAGCTCGCGGCGACCCGCGCCCGCCAGAGCCAGCTCTCCCACCAGCTCTCGGTGGTCGAGGCTCAGCAAGCGGCCGCCGCCGCCCCGACCGCCTCGGGAAGCCCGGTCCCCTACGGGGGGGCCGGCGCTTCGGGCGGCTGGGCGATCCCGTACGCGATCGTCCAGTGCGAGTCCGGCGGCCAGAACCTCACTCCGAACAGCGCCGGTGCCTCCGGCTACTACCAGATCCTCCCGAGCACGTGGACCGGAGCGGGCGGCAGCGGACCCGCCGCGTACCTGGCGCCGAAATCCGAGCAGGACCGGATCGCTTCCATCCTCTGGAACCACGGCGCCGGCGCGTCGAACTGGGTCTGTGCCGGCATCGTCGGGATCCACTAGGTTCCGGGCGCGTGACCTCGCTGCTGACCAAGGAGCGGGCGGCCGACGGCGCGCCCTCTGGACTGCTCGTCCTCCACCATGGTCGCGGGACCAACGAGAGTGACCTGCTCCCGCTCGCCGATGCGCTCGATCCCGACCGGCGGCTCCACGTCGTCTCGATCCGTGCGCCGTATACCCTGCCGGGCTCGCCGGGCTTCCACTGGTACGCCGTGCCGCGCATCGGCTACCCGGACCCCGAGAGCTTCGCCACCTCTTATCGCGCCCTCGCCGAGCTGCACAATGAGCTGTGGGAGCGCACCAAGCTCGGCCCCGAGGAGACGATCCTCGGCGGCTTCTCGATGGGGACGGTGATGAGCTATGCGCTCGGGCTCGGGGTCGACCGCCCCGCCCCGGCCGGGATCCTCGCCTTCTCGGGCTTCATCCCCACCGTCGAGGGCTGGCGAGCGGACCTCGGCAGCCGCGAGCAGGTGCGGGTGTTCATCGCCCACGGCCGTCAGGACCCGGTGATCGACGTCGCCTTCGCGCGGCGGGCGCGTGACCTGCTCGGCGGGGCGCTCACGGTCGAGTACCACGAGTCCGACGTCGGCCATCAGGTCGACCCGGCTCACGTCCCCCTGGCCGAGCGCTGGCTCGAGCGAACGCCGGCGCCCGTGCCCAAGGTCAAGCTCGTGGAGAACCCGGCGCCCGACGAGGCGCGCGAAGGCTGAGTCCCGTCCGGCGGTGCAGCGGCGTCACGCCGCGCTTCCCCGCCGGCTCGATGAGCTCGATGAGGCGCAGGCAGTAGGCGGTGCGCTGGGCGAGGCGGGTGGTGCAGCCGAGCAGGGACGCGAGTTCGCGGGTGCTGAACGGCTCGCGCGGGAGCTCAGGGAGGGCGCGGAGGAGGTCATCGGGGCCGGTGATCTCCACGCGGTCGAGAACCTCGACGAGCCGGCGCTCGCCCGGGTCGCGCCGGCGCCGGCCCGAGGTATCCGGCCGCGCGGCCCGGACGTGATCCTCGCGCAGGAGCAGGACCTCGATGCTCAGGTTCGGGTGGGAGAGGAGGGAGGGGAAGGCCACGAGCTTGTCGAGCACGTCGACCGCGCTCGCCCGCCGCGGGGAGCGCCGGGCGGAGAGGATCTCGCCGTGCTCGTCGGCGCGCACGATGCGCCGCTCGGCGGCCACCGGGTGGACGATGCGAAAGCGATGGTCGTCGAGGAGCGCATCGAGCTTGCGCCCGAGGGCTCCGAACCCGCCCGTCTGCACCTCGACGAGCTCGCCGTCGGCGCGAACGAGATCGATCACGAAGCGGCCGACCGGTACCTCCAGTTGGTCGCCGGGGCCGGCCAGGAGCGCCTTGACCGCGGCATGGAGCCGCCCTTCGCGCATCACCCCAATGCTCGGCACGAGCGACAGACTAGAGGAGGGTTCGGCTGTGTCCGCGCCGGCAGCGCGCTCAGCGCCGGCGCAGCGAGCGGAACTCGTCGAGCGCCTCCTCCTCCTGGACGCGAACACGGTCGACAGGGCCGACCGACAGGTCGTGGGCCGCGTCGCGGCACCAGAACGAGGGGTGGCGGCGCAGCCACCGCTCGGCGTCTCGCTGCGCCATCTCGATCAGCGCCTCGGCGAACTCGCTGTCGAACATGAGAAAAGACAGGAGCTCGCCGCGCGAGCGCGTGCGGCCGCCGAGCACGCGCGAGAGGAGCACGTAGTCGGGGTCGAGGAGCCCGCGCGGACCGCCGAAGCGCCGCTCGAAGAAGGCGTCGGCGAGGCGCCCGATCTCGCCACGGCGTCGAGGGGAGACGAGCGCGTAGGAGATGGGACGGTAGGGCGGATGGCCCCGCGCCATCCGGTAGGCACGCGCCGCCCGCGAGGTCCCCACGCTGGCGTCCTCGGCGAAGAACGAGTTGATCGCCGCGAGACGCCGCAGGTCGTTGCCGACCTGGTCGACGAGCAGCCCGTCGATCACGTTGGCCGCGACGTCGGCGATACGCGGCTCGTGCCGGGCGCTGGCGCGGGGGGTGGTGGCGGCGAAGGGCTCGAGGCCGACGACGATCACCCGCTCGGCGCCCAGGTGCAGCGCCGGCTTGATCGGGCTGTTGAGTCGCGTGCCCCCGTCGATGTAGTGGCCCCGGGCCGTGCGCGGAGAGGTGACCTCGACGGCGGGGAAGAGCAGGGGGATGGCCGCGGAGGCTCGGACGTGCTCGCCGCGCAGGCGCGTCTTGACGTAGCGAAGCCCCTCGTCGAGATGGCCTGGCGTGGCTTCGCGGCAGGACACGAAGGCGACCGGACCGCCCGAGGCGAGCGAGGTCGCGACCACGCAGACCGAGTCGACGACACCTCGCTCGACGTTGCGTGCGAGCATCCGCCAGTCGGTCCAGCGGTCGAGGCTCGACTTGAGCGGGGTCGGGTCGAGCAGGCTGGCGAGGCTGACCCGGTAGACGCCGAGCATGTGCGCGAGCAGCCGCAGCGTCGTCCGCGCCCCACCGCCGCCGGCGATCGGCGCGATCACGTCTCGCTTGCGCAGCTCGCGCCAGCGCCCCAGGGCCGCCCCTACCTGTTCCTCGACCGGCAGATGGGCGAGCGATGCCAGGGTGGTCGCGTTGATCGCGCCGACGCTGGTGCCGCAGTACACCGAGACGCGCTCGCCCCGCGCCTCGAGCGCGGGCAGGAGCACCGACAGGGCACCGATCTCGTACGCTCCCCGGGCGCCGCCGCCGGGGAGGACGACGGCGACCGTCGGGCGTGCGGCATTGCCGCCACCGTTCATCGAGCTAGCACCAACGACGGCCCGCGCGAGCTAGGCGAACTGCTCCACGAGGCGCAGGCCACGCCGGTGCCGATCCCCACGCCGCTGTCCCGGCAGCGGCGAACGCGGCCGTGGACTCCCCGTCTCGAGCTCGGCGATGGCGTCCTCGAGCGCCGTGGCGAGGCGCTCCACGCCGGGCAGGGCGCGCGGATCGGCGTAGCACGCGAAGTGGGCGCCGCTGTCGTACGTCATGACACCGATCGAGAGCGCGTGACGATCGGGGATCGGGATCACCGGGAAGATCGATCGCACGCGGCCGCCGGCAGCGTACAGCGGAACCCGGGGGCCGGGGATGTTGGAGACGGTCAAGTTGTAGAGGCGATGGCTGGCGGCCAGCCGCGCGGCCCGATGCTTGATCGGCTCCGGGCACAGACCGATACCCGCGAAGAGGAGCGCACTTCCCTCGATGCGGCCATCGGCCTTCAGCGCTCCCATGGCCGCGACCACGCGGTCGAGCCGGTCGCCGGGCCGCTCGCTCGAGATCGGGAGCTGGATGAAGCCGAAGGTGATCTTGTTGCCCGTGGCCGCCTCGCCGTCACCGGGGCGAACGTTGACGGGCACCATCGTCCGTAGATCGGCCGGCTCCTCGCCGTGCTCGCGGGCGAACCGGCGCAGCGCGCCCGCGGACGCCGCGAGCACGATGTCGTTGAGCTTGACCTGACGGCGTTCCTTGAGGCGGAGCAGCCGCTCGAGCTCGAAGCGGTGGGTGACGAGCGTGCGTCCGGGGCCGATCTCAGGGTTCAGGTATGACTCCGGTGCGCGTCTCAGCGTGTCCTCGGCGAGCGAGAAGGCGGCCCGCCTGAGCGTGTCGGCGACGCGGATCGTGCGCGCCGGCGAGCGGCCGAGCTCGACCATCTTGCGCGTGGCCCGGAACTGCTCGAGCGCCGTGTCGGCGACGGCGGCGAGCGCGAGTCGCGCGGGCCCCTCGGTCCGCTCCGGCGTCCACTCGCTCGGCCGGGGCACCGCGGCGTCCGGGCTGAGGTCGAAGAGGAGCATGCCGATCTCGACGGCGGCGATGCCGTCGGCCATCGCGTGGTGGATCTTGCCGAGGATGGCGGCGCGGCCGCCGGTGACCCGCGGCACGAGCACGATCTCCCATAGCGGCCGGTCCCGCCGCAGCGGTCGAGTGAAGAAGGCGTCGGTGGCGCGGTGTACCCCGTGGTCGTCGAGCAGGGAGGGAATGACCTTGACGTGGTTGACGAGCTGGAAGCTCGGGTCGTCGCGCCACACCGGCTCGCCTGCGCCCAGGGGCACGGGGACGACGCGCTGGCGAAAGCGTGGCGAGAGATGCAGCCGCCCGGCGATGCGCGCCGCCATCTCGGTGGCGTCGAGCGCCTCGACTCCCTCGGGAAGCTCGACGCTCGACAACCATCCGACGTGCATGTGGGCGGTGTCCGACTCGACCCTGAGGAAGCTCGAATCGATCGCCGACAGTCGCGTCACCCGGTCAATGCTGAAGACGGCGCGGGCGTGCGTCTATGGCCGGGTGGACAAGAAGGATCGGGCGTTCGCGGAGCCGGCAGCAGCCGGCTCAGGGCGACCACGGCGATGAGGAGCGCGGCCAGGCACGCGAGGCTGAGCTCGAAGGCATCGGCATAGCCGCGGTGCAGAGCGCCGAAGAAGATCACGCCGATCACCGCGACGCCGATGGCGTTTCCGACCTGCTGCGCGGTGTTCAGGATTCCCGACGCGGCGCCCGCCGTCTCGGGGTCGAGATCGGTGAGGACGATCGTCATCAAGGGGGTGATGAGCAGGCCCATCCCGGCGCCGATGAGGGTCAGCGCCGGGGCGAGGAGGGCTATGGCGCCGTTTGTTCCGAGCTCGGCCACGGTGGCGAGGAGCACCGCGTGCCCGGCGGCGAGGGTCAAGCCGCCCACGGCGATCACCCGACGGCCATGGCGAGCGGTGAGGTTTGGGGCCGCGATCGAGGTCGCGAGGTACGCGACGGCCATGATCGTGAACACGAGCCCGGCGTCAAGCGCGCTGAGCCCGCGGCCCTGCTGCAGGTAGAGAGCGAGCACGAGGAAGAAGGACGCCTGGCCGCCCCAGAACACAACCTGGGTGACCAGACCCGCGGTGAACACCCGCTCTCTGAACAGGCTCGGATCGATCAGAGGATCGCCGCCGCTGCGGTGCAGCCAGCGCTGGTGGAGGGCGAAGGCGCCGAGCAGGGCCGGCGCCGCGGCCAGGCATGTCCACGTCCACGCGGGCCAGCCGTGCTGGCGGCCCTCGACGAGCGGGAGCACGACCGCGGTCAGCCCGAGGGTCACGAGCAGCGTGCCGACGGCGTCGAGCTTGCTCGCGCTCTTGGTGCGCGATTCGGGAACCAGGCGTGGGGCGAGGGCGAGCGCGGCGATGCCGACGGGGACGTTGATGAGGAAGCACGCGCGCCATCCGAGCCCGAGGAGGTCGGCCTGCACGAGCGCGCCGCCGATGAGCTGTCCGCCGGCGGCGGCGAGGCCGGCGACGATTCCGTAGGCCCCGAGGGCCCGAGTCCGATCGGGGCCGTCGTAGACGACGCCGATGATCGAGAGCACCTGGGGCGCAAGGAGCGCGGCGCCCAAGCCCTGGACGACGCGCGCGAGCACGAGGACGGTGGGGCTCGAGGCGACACCGCACGCGGCGGAGGCGAGCGTGAACAGGGCCATCCCGAGCGAGAACATCCGCCGGCGGCCGTGCCGATCGCCGAGCCGGCCGGCGGCGATCATGCTGGTGGCAAAGGTGAGGCCATAACCGGCGAGGACCCATTCGATCGCGCCCGAGCCCGCCTGGAGGTCATGCTGCATCGAGGGAATGGCAACGTTGACGATGAAGAAGTCGAGGACAATCATGAACGTCCCGGCGAGGAGCACCGTGAGCGGACGTGAGGTGGGCGCTTGCGTGTGTGTGGTCATGGGCTCGATCCTCGCGGAGGGATGGCGGCGTGTCGATTACCGCGGGGGTAACGGGCGGGCGCCGGCGGTTACCTCGGGGGTAAGGGCGCGGGCGGTCGGCCCGGAGGGCGTGCGTGGGGTGCCGGGGAGGCCCGCGAGGTCGCGTGCGGGGAGCCTGTGGTCATTCCGGACGCATGATGTCCGCGAAGACCATCGGCCCCCCGGTCACGGCCTGAAGGACGCACCCTCGACCCGCCGTTCTCCCGCCCGCGCCTCCACGCGGCAGAACTCCCACCGACCCTGAGTAACCTGGTGATGTGAAGAAAAGGGACATCGGTTGAGCTCGCATCGAGGCGATGGCCTCGGCTACACCTACGGCGCCACGCCCGGGAGCATGCGCAGCGCGTTCGGCCCCAAGAAGACGCCGCCACCACTGATGGATCCCACGCGTGAGCGGGACCGGCGGCGGATCTTGCGGCTCTTCGCTCCCTACAAGCGCCGGCTCTTCGCCGTCCTCGCCTTGATCGTCTTCGGGTCGGGGCTGAGCATGATCTCGCCGTTCCTGATCAAGGCCGCGCTCAACGAGGGCATCCTCAAGCACAGGACGACCCTCCTCACCGAGGTCGTGCTCGGGATGATCGCGATCGCCATCGCGACGGCGGCGCTCAGCGTCTGGCAGACCTACGTGTCCAACGTGATCGGCCAGCGCGTGATGCACGATCTGCGCACCGCCGTCTACCAGCGGCTGCAGCGGATGTCGCTGGCTTTCTTCACGCGCACCCGAACGGGCGAGGTGCAGTCGCGCATCGCCAATGACATCGGCGGCCTCGACAACGTCGTCACGACGACGGGGACCACGGTCGCTCAGAACGCCACTACGGTGATCGCCGCGATCGTTGCCATGTGCATACTCGACTGGCGCCTGGCGGTGATCTCGCTTGCCTTCGTGCCCCTGTTCATCTATCTGACGCAGCGAGTGGGCAGGCTGCGCCGCACGATCACCAGCGAGCAGCAGCGGCGGCTCGCCAATCTCTCTGCCCTCGTCGCCGAGTCCTTGTCGGTGTCGGGGATCCTGCTCGGTAAGACGATGGGTCGCGGCCGCGATCTCGCTGACCGGTTCAGCGGCGAGTCCAAGGAGATCGCCGACCTCGAGGTTCGCTCGCGGATGGCGGGGCGGTGGGTGATGTCCTCGATCCAGATGACGTTCGCGATCCAGCCGGCGATCGTCTACTGGCTCGCGGGGTCGAGCCTGATCGGTCACTCGATCACCGTGGGGACCATCGTTGCCTTCTCGACCCTGCAGACGCGGCTGCTCTTTCCGATCCAGTCCCTGCTCGGGGCCGGTGCCGACGTGGAGGCGTCGATGGCATTGTTCGACAGGATCTTCGAGTACCTCGACCTGCCCGTCGACATCGTCGAGGCCGCGGACCCGGTCGAGCTGCGCGCCGAGGAGATGCTCGGCGAGGTGCGCTTCGAAGGGGTCTCGTTCAAGTACACCGCCGATCAGCGGGACTGGACCGTGGCCGACGTCAACCTGGTGGTGCCGGCGGGAACGCGCACCGCGGTGGTGGGCGAGACGGGGGCCGGAAAGACGACGCTCGGGTATTTCGTGGCTCGCTTATACGAGCCCCAGGAGGGCCGGGTGACGATCGACGGCGTCGACGTGCGCGACGCCAGCCTCACCTCCCTGGCGGCGACCGTGGGGGTGGTGTCACAGGAGACGTATCTGTTCCACGCGAGCGTGCGCGAGAACCTCCGCTTCGCGCGCCCCGACGCCACCGACGAGCAGATCGAGGACGCCGCGCGCACGGCACGGGTCCACGATCTCATCGCCTCGCTCCCCGAGGGCTACGACACCGTGGTGGGCGAGCGCGGCTACCGCTTCTCCGGAGGCGAGAAGCAGCGGATGGCCATCGCGCGCACCGTCCTGCGCAATCCCCCGGTGCTCGTCCTCGACGAGGCCACGAGCTCGCTCGACACCCAGACCGAGCACGTAGTCCAGGAGGGGCTTGAGCGCCTGTCCGAGGGTCGCACGACGATCACCATCGCGCACCGGCTTTCGACGGTACGAGACGCCGACCAGATCGTCGTGCTCGACAAGGGCAGGATCATCGAGCGCGGGACGCACGACGAGCTGATGGAGCGCGGAGGTGCCTATGCAGCGCTCGTCAGCCGCGATGTCAGCACCTCGGAGGTACTGGAGTAGCAGCGCCCGTTCCGGGGTAAGTTGGCGCTGTGCGCAGGGTGCTTGTGTTCCTGGGGCTCCTCGCCGGCTCGCTGATCCCGGGCTTGGTGTCCGCGCCGGCCGCCGTCGCCGTCGCGCCGTCGGGCTCGTTCGTCCAGGTCACGGGCACGGCGCCCATCTACGTGGTCATCGGCGGCGCCGCGGTCCACGTCGACAGCTGCACACCGCTCGGCGGCTGTCCCGGGGTCCAGCACATTCCGAGCCTCGCTGGTTATGCCACGGTCCCTGCGAACGGGTCGTTCGTGCGGATTCAGGACGGCCCGTCGGCAGGGTTCATCGGAACCTTCGTGGGCGGCGCCGTCATCCATCTCGACAGCTGCGCTCCCGTCGGTGGATGCGCTGGCGTGGTCGGTCTCGACTCCGGTGGCGCGGCAGCGTACACGGCGGCGCATCCGGTCCCGGCCAACGGGTCGTTCATCCGCATCAACGATGGCCCGTCGTACGGGTTCATCGGGACGGTGGTCGGCGGCGCGGTCATTCATCTCGACAGTTGCGCCCCGGTCGGAGGATGCGCGGGGGTGGTGGGTCTCGACTCCGGTGGCGCGGGGGCGTACATGGCTGCGCACCCGCTCCCGGCCAACGGGTCATACGTGCGTGTCGCGGACGGCGCGCTCGCCGGCCTGATCGCGCGGGCGGCGGGCGGGGCCCTGCTCGGCTTGAGCGACTGCGCGCCGCTGGGCGGATGCCCGGGATGGGTGAGCCTCGACTCGGGAGGCTTCGGCGACTACGTCAAGGCCCATCCCGTCCCCGCCGACGGAACCCTGCTGCAAGGCCTCCCGTCGGGAGTGGTGTGGATGGTCAGCGGGGGTAAGCGCGAACCGGCGGCCGCGACTTCGGCAGTGATCGCCGTCGACGACTCGAGTCTGAACGCCATCCCCATCGCCAGCCCGGCGACGACGGGAACGGGCACGACGGCGCCGCCGCCTCCGCCCGTGCAGCGCGGGCACGGCCACCGCCGCCGGCTGCTGCGGGTGAGGCTGAGGCTGAAATGGGCGTGGAACCGGGGCCAGACGGAGCTCGTTTGGCTGAAGCTCGGCCACCACCCCCGCAGCATGTCCGTGAACATCATCTGCAAGGGCAACGACTGCCCGCTGTCGGCCCTGTCGGCGACCGACCGAAAGCTGCCTCGTCTCCTCGTTTCGCTCGACGGACGGGTCTACCGAGCCGGAGACCGGGTCTTGATCACGCTGACGGCACGCGGGTACGGGCGCGAGCGCGTGCAGGTGGTGATCCGCAACGGCCGGATCCCCAAGGCGCGGCTCGTGTAGGCGCGGGGGCGCGGCGGCGC
>JALYZL010000508.1 GCA_030948875.1 Actinomycetota bacterium | reverse complement strand
GTCTACCACTTCATGTTCGCCCCGGACTTCACCGCCGGCTGCCCCTCATGCTCGGCGATCGCAGACGGCTTTGACGGCTCCGTCGCGCACCTAGAAAACCACGACGTCGCGTTCGTCGCGATCTCGCGCGCACCGGTCGACAAGCTCACGGCGTACAAGCACCGGATGGGCTGGTCGTTTCCGTGGGCGTCGTCGCAGGACAGCGACTTCAACTACGACTTCAACACATCGTTCACCGAGGACCAGATGCGCGGCGTCGTCGACTACAACTTCGCCGACCGCGACATGAGCATCGTCGAGACGCTCGGCCCCGACAGCCCGGCCGCACGGCACGGCGCGAGCGCCGGCGTCGACGTCAAGACGTTCCTTCGCGAGGCGCCCGGGATGAGCGCGTTCGCGACGCAGGACGGCATCGTCCACCACACCTACTCGACCTACGCCCGCGGCCTCGACGCCCTCTGGGGCATGTACCAGTGGCTCGACCGCGCGCCGCTGGGCCGCAACGAGACCGGCGCGTGGTGGCGCCACCACGACCAGTACGACGCCGCTACTGGATGATCCTCAGCCGCGCCTTAGCTACTGATCGCGGCAAGCCTGGCACTCCGCTGAGGCGGCTCCTCCTCGATCATGGGAGAGCCTCAACGCGCCCCTCGGCGGCGCGTCCGGGCGCCCCGACACGCCGCGCTCCTGCATCCATAGGGCGCGAGCATCTAGACCATGCCGACGCCGCACCTGCCACGCGCGGGATGCAAGGGTCGCAGGCGCACGGCTGTGTCCGTGCCTGTGGCCAAGGGGAACTTCGTGTACGCCGATGCGATGAAGGCCACGGAATCCGCCTGCCCGCGGTCCTGGCGCTTGACGGGTAGCGCGAGCTCTTCTCGCGTCGCCCCATGGGGGCTTGACTTCGCGGCACGCCCCGCGTGAGGATGAGGCAATGCGCGAGCATGACGTCCTTCTCCACAATGGCCGAGTCCTCAAGGTGCTCGAGGACGGAGACCCAGAGGGGCGCCCCGTGCTCGTGCACAACGGGACGCCGAACTCGCGGCTGTTGTTTCCCGGCGATGTCGAGCGTGCCCGCCGCGACCGCATTCGTCTCATCTCCTACGATCGACCGGGCTACGGTGGGTCGACCCGTCATGAGGGACGCACGTTTGCCGACTGCGCCGGCGATGTGCGGGCGATCGCCGCGGCACTGGGCATCGAACGCCTTGCGGTATGGGGCATCTCCGGGGGCGGGCCGCACGCGCTCGCCTGCGCGGCGCTGCTGCCTGATCTCGTTCCCTGTGTTGGAGTCCTTGCCTCGCCCGCGCCGTGGGGAGCGCCGGGGCTCGACTACTTCTCCGGGATGGGAGAGCTCAACGTGCAGGACATCACTCTGACGATCGATGATCCACCCGCAGCGCGCGCGAAGTGCGAGGCCGACCGGGCGGAGATGCTCACCCAGGAACTCCCTGGGCTGATGGAGATGATGGCAACGCTGCTGGCTCCCGTCGACGCGGCGGTCCTCACCGGCGAGCTCGGGCAGTACCTGATCGATTCAACGCGGTCTGGCCTGGAGCCGGGAGCCGACGGCTGGTGGGACGACGGAGTGGCGATGCTGGAGCCCTGGGGCGTTGCGCTCGACACGATCCGCACGCCCGTGCTGCTGCTTCACGGCCGCCAGGACCGCTTCGTCCCGTTCGCTCATGGCGAGTGGCTCGCCGAGCATGTGCCCGGCGTCGAGGCAAGACTTAACGACAGCGACGGGCACCTGTCGCTCGCTCTCGGTCATCTCGATGAGGTGCACGCCTGGCTGCTGGATCGGTTGTAGCCGCGGCTGGAGTCCGTCGCAAAGGACTCGGGCGGCGATGAGTCGCCCGCCGACAATGTCGGGCCGCGTAGACCGACACCGACGGCTCCCGCGTCGCCCCTACGCCCCGATGGCGGAGAACCAGGGCTCTCAGCGAGCGTCGAGCTGCCGACCTGCCTCTGGCGAAAACCAGGGATGTCGTTTCCGCCCGGCGAGCGAGAGCCTGACGAGCGCTGGGACCTAAATGTCCAATCGAGATCGCCCGGCTACCGGCCTGGGTCCGGGGCTCGAGGTGCTCAATGGCCCGAGGCGAGAAGTCGGTCTGGAGCCGCTGACGAGCCCGGACGAGGTCTGGCGCGCCCCGCTGTACCTGTACTACGCCGCGCCGCCGCTCGAGCATCCCAACCTCGGGTTCCCGCCGTCGTTTCGCTTCGT
>JALYZL010000478.1 GCA_030948875.1 Actinomycetota bacterium | reverse complement strand
GGGGGTCCATGCGGTGGATCATCCAATCGCGCCCCCGCGTGTGGAAAAGGACGTAGCGGCCCTCCACGCGATCGCCGTGCAGGCGCACGATCACCTCGTTCTCGCGGAACTTCTCCGCCTCGTAGGTGCCGGAGTCCCAGATTTCCATCGTCCCCGCGCCGTAGGAGCCGGCCGGGATCTCGCCGTGGAAGTCGAGGTACTCGAGCGGGTGGTCCTCGGTGTGCACGGCGAGGCGATTGTCGGCCGGGTCGGCGGGAATCCCGTTGGGAACCGCCCACGACGCGAGCGCCCCGTCGTGCTCGAGCCGGAGATCCCAGTGCAGGCGGGTGGCATGGTGCTCCTGGACGACGAAGCGGGGCTGCTGCGCGGCGTCGTCCGTCGCATGCCCGGGTTCGCCCGCCGGCTCGGACGTCCGCTCGAAGTCGCGCTTGGCGCGGTAGGTGCGGAGATCGCTCTTGGCCACGCTCAGCTTGGATTGTCCCGCGTCGCGCGGTTCGGCGAGATGGTGGACTCGAGTCAGCGCTTGAGCGTGAACGTCTTGCGCACGACGATCGGCGCTTCACCGGGAGCGGAGAACGTTGCCTTCGCGGTCAGTTTCAGCCGGTTGCCGTGCTTGAGCAGTGTCTTGCCGGCGCTCGTCAACTTGATCTTGATCATTTTCGTCTCCGCGCTCGTGAACGTGGCCTGACCGCTCGCGACCAGCACGGGGTTTGCCTTCGCGAGGTGCGCGCCCGGCGGGACCAGATACCAGCCAATCACCACGCCGCCAGACTCGAGTGCCGCGAACGGCAGCTCGTAGCCGCCGGCCTTGAGGTTCGCGCCGATCGTCGCCGCCTTGCCCTTCGGCGTCAGCTGGCTGACGAGCGAAGCCTTGATCTGCGCGGGGCCGAGCACGGGGCCGACCTTGCTCGAGATCCCCGCTCCGATCCCGACAGTGTTGACCGCTACGACCACGACCCGGAGCTTCATTCCCAGATCCGAACTAGTCAGGTTGTACTCGCCCGCCGTGGCGTTGGCGACGTTCGCGCACCCGGTCGAGCTACAGCGCTGCCATTGGTAGCTAAAGCCACTCGGCGCTCCCGACCACAATCCAGTTGTTGCGGACAGTGCTCGCCCCACCACGGTCACCCCCGTGATGACCGGCGGCGAGGCGCCGACCGGTGCGGTCGGTGGCGCCGAGTTCGGGTTGGCGACGCCGGTCGCCGCGGAGCTCGCCGCGACCGGGCTCGGGCCGCCCGCGTTGAACGCCGCCTCCTGGACGCGGATGGTGTGTCCCACATCCGCGGCGGTGAGCGTGTAGGTCGCGGTGGTCGCGCCGGGGATCGAGGTGCAGTGGGCGCCCACGCTGTCGCAGTCCTGCCACTGATAAAGGAAGCCCGTCGGGCTGTTAGTCCACGACCCGTGCGTCTCGGTCAGCGTCTGCCCTTGAGTGGTGTTGCCCGAGATCGCGGGCAGGGTGCCGGCGAACATCGGTGGCGGCGGCTCGACGGTCACCGCCTGTCCCGACGACGTCGAACCGGTAAAGCTGCCGTCCCCGGGATAGGAGACGGTGATGCTATGTGCCCCGGTTGAGGAGTAGCTGAGCACGCAGATCGCCTGCCCGCCGAGCAGCGCCTCCTGGCCCGCGTAATCGGGAATCGGCGTCCCGTTGTCGAGGAACTGCACCGAGCCCGAAGGCTGCGCCGGGCCGCTGTCCGCGGGTGTAACGGTCGCGGTGTAGGTCACGCCCGCGCCAACTGTCGGGGTAGCGCTCGAAACGTTGAGCGTCGTCGTCGTCGAGTCCTTGTTGACCACGAGCTGGGCGACCGAGCTCGTCGAGCTCTGCAAGCCGGAGCCCCCCGACGGCGTGAAGGTGGCGGTCACCGACGGGGCGGGGCCCGCCGCGAACGACGTCTGGCAGGTAGCGGTGTACGAGCCGCCGGTGAGCGTGACCGGCTGGGTCGCGCAACCCGAGATCGGAGCGCCGTAGGTGTCGAACTCGACGGTGCCGACCGGCGTCGACGCGTTCGGCCCGACGGTCGCCGTCAGCGTCACGTGCTGATTGGTCACGGCGGTGGTCGGGCTGGCAGCCAGCGCCGTCGTCGTTCCGCCGGGGGGGGAGGTCATCACGGTCGCGGTCACGCTGTGGGCCGTGTAGCCAGGGCTCGCCAACTTCCGGCCATCACCGCCAAAACCGGGCCCCAGTCTGCCCACGCCAGCCCCGGGTGCCAAGGTGAACGGTCTTGCGGCCAACCGTGCGGGCCGGCCCCGCCCCTCGCACCGCCCAATATTCCCTATTCTCCAGCGCCTTAGTAGTATTTCGCGGCCCCCCCAATCCTGGAGGTTGACGTGTCCGTCACCGATGAACTGCTGACAAATAACGAGGCCTACGCGGCCTCGTTCGACAAGGGCGATCTGCCGCTTCCCCCCGCTAAGAAGGTGGCAGTGGTGGCGTGCATGGATGCGCGGCTGCACGTGTACGGAGCGCTGGGCCTGCAGGAAGGCGACGCGCACGTGATCCGCAACGCCGGCGGGGTCGTGACCGACGATGAGATCCGCTCGCTGGCCATCAGTCAGCGCCTGCTCGGGACCGAGGAGATCATCCTCATCCACCACACCGACTGCGGGATGCTCACCTTCACCGATGACGCGTTCAAGGCCCAGGTCCAGGAGGAGACGGGGATCAAGCCCGGGTGGGCGGTGGAGGCGTTCGCCGACCTCGACGCCGACGTCCGCCAGTCGATCGCGAGGATCAAGGCCTCGCCCTTCATCCCCCTCAAGGACTCGGTGCGCGGATTCGTCTACGAGGTCGAGACGGGCAAGTTGCGCGAGGTGGTCTAACGCGGACCCACGTGCCGAACCGCCGCGCGGAAGCGGAAGCTGAACAAGAACCCAGCTACAGCAAGCTTCCGTGCGGCGGGACGACCCACAGCTTGGGGGCGAACGCAAGCACGGTCTCCCGGGGCAGCTCGCTTACCGTGTCGACGCCGGCGCTCTGGAGCTCGATCGAGAGCTCCCGCCAGGCCCGCGCGATCGGGGCCACCTTGGCGGTGGGGCCCCACCCCACGGTCGCCTTGAGCTCGGCGCCGCGGAACTGGGCGTCGTCGCGCGTCAGCTCCCCGAAGGGCCGGTTGGCCCCACGGATGAACACGGTCTGCTTGATTGCGTAATCCAGCTCGTCTTCGGTCTCAGGCATGCAAGTAGCTCCTCTAGTTGGTGGCGTGCGCCATCTGCCACGCCGCCACGGCGACTTGACCGTAGGCAATGCCGCCATCGTTGCAGGGCAATAGTTCGGGCACGAGCACGTGCAGACCGGCGGCCTCGAGGCCGGCGCCGGTCTCGGTGAGCAGGCGCCGGTTCTGGAACACGCCCCCGGAGAGCACGACCGTCTCGACGCCATGCTCGGAGGCCGCACAGGCGCACGCCGCCACCGCGGCACCGGCGACGGCGGCGTGGAAGCGCGTGGCGACGGTTCCGACGGACGCGCCTGCCTCGATGTCGGCGACCACCGCCTCGATCGCGGGGCGGGGATCGAGCACCACGAGATCCCCCCTTCCCTCGAGCGGCAACGGGTAGGGCGCGAGCGCGGTGTACTCGCACGCCGCCTCGAGCTCGATCGCCGCCTGGCCCTCGTAGTTGACTTCGGCGCGGACACCGCAGAGGGCCGCCACCCCGTCGAAGAGCCGCCCCATGCTCGTGGTCAGCGGCGAGGCGACGCCGGTCCTCGCGAGCTCGGCGACCTGCTTCCAGACGTGATCGGGCACCCGCCCCTGGAGGGCGCGCGGCAACGCCGGCACACTCCCGTCTCCGGCCACCGTGAGCCATGCGCAGGCCATCCGCCACGGCTGGCGGATCGCGCGCTCGCCCCCGGGGAGCCTGACGGGCAGAAGCATGCCGACGCGGCGAAAGGACCCGAGGTCGCCGAGGAGCAGCTCGCCGCCCCACACCGTCCCGTCTTCGCCGTACCCCGTCCCGTCGAAGATCGCCCCGAGGGCGGTACGGCCGGATTCACCGTGTTCGGCCAGGCAGGCGGCAAGGTGGGCGTGGTGGTGCTGGACGCCGACGAGCTCGACCCCCTCGCGCTCGACCGCGTACTTGGTCGAAAGGTACTCGGGATGGAGGTCGTGAGCGACCACCTCGGGCGCCACCGCGAACAGGCTCTCGAAATGGGCGACGCCATCCTGGAAGGAGCGCAGCGTCTCGTAGTTCTTGAGGTCGCCGATGTGGTGCCCGACCCACGCGCGCTCCCCCTTGGCCAGGCAGAACGTGCTCTTGAGCTCGGCGCCGCACCCGAGCACGGGCCGCGACGTGCCGCCCGGCAACCGGATGCTCGCCGGCACATACCCGCGCGAGCGCCGCAAGAACGTCCTCCGGCCGTCAACCACGCGGACTACCGAGTCGTCGGTGCGCGTCTGGATCGGGCGGTCGTGGAGCAGGAAGAGGTCGGCGATGCCCGCCAGGCGCGCCCGCGCGTCCTCGTCGCCGTAGGCGATCGGTTCGTCCGAGACGTTGCCACTGGTCATGACCAATGACAAACCCGCATCGGCGAGAAGCAGATGGTGGAGCGGCGAGTACGGAAGCATGACCCCGAGCTCGGGTGAGCCCGGCGCCACCGACGGTGCCACCGGAGCGTTGGGCCGGCGCGGGGCGAGGACGATCGGGCGCTCGGGACAAACCAATAGTCGTTCCGCCTCGGCATCCAGCGAGACGAGCCCCCGCGCCGCCTCGAGATCAGGGGGCATGACCGCAAAGGGCTTGTCCTCCCGGTGCTTGCGGGCGCGCAGGAGCGCGACCGCCTCCTCGTCGTCGGCGCGGCACACGAGGTGGAACCCGCCGATCCCCTTGAGCGCGAGGATCCTCCCGGCGAGCAGCGCGGCCGCGGCACCCGCGACGCCGTCGCGAGCGCCGCCGAGCGGCACGAGCTCGCCCGAGCCCGCGAGCAGCGAGACCAACGGCCCGCATTCGGGGCAGGCGTTGGGCTGGGCATGGAAGCGGCGGTCGCCGGGGTCGTCGTACTCGGCCTGGCAGCGCTCGCACATCCTGAAGGCGGACATGGTCGTGAACGGCCGGTCATAGGGGACGCCGCGCACGATGGTGAAGCGCGGTCCGCAGTTCGTGCAGTTGGTGAACGGGTAGCGGAAGCGGCGGTCGGCGGGGTCGAGGAGCTCGGTCAGGCAGTCGGCGCAGGTCGCGCTGTCGGGCGTAACCGGCGCGTCGGGGACGCCGTCGCGGGGGCTCTCGCGGATCGTGAATCCGGCGGCGCCCGTCGGCTCGGAGGGCGAGGCGGTGACCCGTTCGACGCGCGCCAGCGGCGGGGCCTCCGCCGCCAACCGCGCCATGAACTCCTCCACGAGCTCGGGGCTGCCCTCGACCTCGATGAGCACCCCCTGGGCGTCGTTGAGAACGAATCCGTCGAGCCCGACCAGGCCGGCGAGGCGGTAGACGTAGGGCCGGAAGCCAACCCCCTGGACCGTGCCCTCAACGCGCACCCGCGTCCGCACCCGCCCGACCACCGCCGAGCCGGCGGGCACGGTCACCCCGACCCTCCACCGACCAGCTCGACGAGCTCTCGGAGCGCGTGGTAGGCGCTCGCCTGGGCTTCCTGGATCCGCGGGATGTTCTCCGAGCGAGTGACGATCACGTGATCGGCGAGCTGGTCGGCGGCGACCTGCCCGCCGTCGTAACCGACCATGGCGATGGTCTCCAAATCACGCCGGCGACCTTCGGCGAGGGCTTCGATGACGTTGCGGGAGTTGCCCGAGGTGGAGAGCGCGAGCAGGGCGTCGCCGGGGCGCCCGTAGGCGATGACCTGGCGGGAGAAGATCAGCTCGGTCCCGACGTCGTTGGCGACCGCGGTGATGATCCCCGTGTCCTCGGTCAGGTCGAGCGCGGGACGCGGCCGCCAGTCGGTCCGGCCGGGGAGCCGGAAGTCCGCGACCACGTCCATCGCATCGGTGGCCGAGCCGCCGTTGCCGAACGCCAGCACCTTCCCCCCCTGGTCGAAGCGCGTGCGGAGCGCCCGCGCCGCCGCCACCAGCACCTCGCGATTATCGGTCAGCGTCTGCGCGCGCAGCTCGGAGATCTCCTGGGACTTCATGAGCACCGAGCGCCGCACGTCGTCGACGACGGGCTCGAGCTCGTTGTCCTGCTCGCCGAGAAACGGATAGAGGAAGCTCGAAGCGCCGGAGTCGTGGGTCCGCCGCGCATCGCGACCCTGGAGCAGACCGCGATGGTCGAAGAATACGTGGACGAGCTCCCAGAGGACGTGGTAGAGCGTCTCGATCAGCTCCTGGCGCACGTAGGGATCGACGCCGGGCGGGATCGGCTCCCACTCCGCGCCGGCCGGCGAGAAGGCGATGGTCAGGCAGCCGCGGGCGCGCGCGACCTCGATCGCCCGAGCCGCCTCGCCGCCGTCCTCGTCGGTGCCGAAGGCGATGGCGATGTCGTCGGGACCGGCGACGAGCCCGACCTGCGCCTGCAGGTCGCCGCCCTCGCCCGCTAGTCCGATGGCGGGGAGCGCGCGCTTGCCGACGATCACCGGGTGGACGAACTCGACCGCCACGTGGCGCGCGTCCGAGCGTGCCGCGGGCGAGCGGCCAAAGGCGATCAGCGTCCCCCCGCGGGAGAAGCGCTCGGCCATCCGGTGGCACAGGCGGGCGAGCGGCTCCGCCTCGGCCGCGAAGAAGGCGTCGCCGCCATCGATGCGCTCGCGCAGCAGCTCGTCAAGGCGCGCGGTTACTCCCCCGAGCGCGGCCTCGGTCATCCCGCGGCGACAGCCCCCTCGTGCGCCGCGAGCCGGAGCAGCCACTCGCGCCAGCTGTCGATCCCCTCGCCGGTGCGGGCGCTCACGAGGATCGTCTCCACGTCCGGGTGGACCTGGTCGATGTTGTAGAGGAGCCGCTCCACGTCGAAGTCGATATGCGGCAGGAGGTCGATCTTGTTGATGAGCACGAGCTCGCAGGCGCGGAACATGAGCGGGTACTTGAGCGGCTTTTCCTCGCCCTCCGTTACCGAGGTGACCATCACTCGGGTATCCTCGCCGACCTTGAACTCCGCCGGGCAGACCAGGTTGCCGACGTTCTCGATGATGAGCAGGTCGATGTCGTCGAGGGGCAGGGCGGGGACGGCGGAGCGGACCATGTTGGCGTCGAGGTGACATTCGCCGCCGAAGCTCGGGTCGGTGTTGAGCTGGGTCACGGGGATGTGGAGGC
>JALYZL010000457.1 GCA_030948875.1 Actinomycetota bacterium | reverse complement strand
ATCAGGTCCAGGCGCCGCTTCACGGGGTCACCCGCGTAGGTCAGCACATCGATGTCGCGTGCAACCCCCACGAGGAGCGGCCCCGAGGGCTCGACCGGCACGGGCACGACCACCGGACCCGCGTAACGGTCGCGCAGGGGCGCCATCGCGCCGATGCTCATGGGCATGACCAGGGGCGTCTGCGCCAGGCGGCGGCGCTCCTGGGAGCGCTGCCAGACCCCGTGTCGGCCGGGACGGTTCTCGCGCGCCGTCGAGTCGAGCCAGATCGCTCCCGGAGCCGGCCACAGGAGCGAGGCCGTGACCGAGCAGTAGATGATCGCCCGCGGCTGGTGCGCGGCGATGGCTGTCTGCGCCGCCCGGCGCAGGGCGAGCGCCTCGACGAAATCGGTGAGCGCGAAGGTCCGCACCCTGGGCACCGGTCCCGAGATGACCAGGACCACGTTGGCGCCGGCCCGTCCGAGCGCTCCGGCGAGCTCATGAGCCGCGGCGCGCCACCCGCTCGTGGTGCCGAGCGAGACGACGAGTACATCGGCGCGAGCGCCGCGCACGCCTAGCGTGGCTGGGCGCTATGAGGGCGCCGCGTCGAGCCGCCCTGCTCGTACAGGTTCGAGCGGAATCCGGGGGTGCGCACGAGCCGGATCGGTTTCAGGGGAGACGTCGGCTCGAGGTAGAAGCGCACGCCGTCACGCTCCTCGATCGCCGTCACCGCCGAAGCCTGGCGCCTCCAGGCGAGCGCCCAGATGATCGCGAACCCGGTCGCCACTGCGGGGATCTGGGGCGCGAAGAACGCGCACGCCCCGGCACCCAGCGTCGACAGCAGGAGCGGCCAGAGGCGGTTCATGAGCGTCAGGCCGGGGTTGAGCTCGGGCAGTGTGGGCTGCGTACGCGCGCTCGCGAGCAAGGTGGCGATCTGGGCCGTGGTCCCGGAGTGGCGGCCGATCCAGCCACCGATCAGCGCCGCGATCAGCCACCAGCCGATCGCCACGGGGAGGAGCAGGTTCCCGAACGCGCCTTGGCCCGAGGCCACCGTCACCGCCGCCAGTGCGCTGGCGGCGCCGGCGCTGAGCAGCACGGTCGTCCTCAGAAGATCGGTGAAGCGCACGTCGACCTAGTCGGCGATCAGCATCGCCAGCAGCTCACGGACGCCATCCGTGCCCTCGACCGTGACGTCGGCCTCCTCGATGATCTCCGACGGCCCGTCGTCGGAGAGCACGCCCACCTTGACCACGCGCGCAATCTGGCCCTCCTGCGCGAGCTGATCGAGGGCGCGGAAGGCGTCGACGTCGGTGGCATCGTCGCCGACATAGAGCACGGCGCTCAGCGGCGTCCCGTCGAGGAAGGCGGTGACGCCTGCTCCCTTGTCGATCCGGACCGGCGGGCGGACCTCGAGCACCTTGCGGCCCCAGTGGGTCCGTAGCCCGGCCTCCTCGGCGCGCTTGGCGATGGCGTCGACGACAGCCCGCGCGGCCTCCTCGTCGGGCGCCCCCCGCCAGTGAAAGGCGACGATCGGCCCCTTGTCCTCGATCCGCACCCGCCGGCGGCGGAGATCGGGCGTGTCGGTCTCGTGGGCGAACTCCTGTACGCGCCGGGCCCAGTCCTCCACCGCCGGGTCGAGCACGGGCTCGGTCCATCCCGCCCGCAGGAGCTCCGCCCCATGTGAGCCGAGGTAGGAGATCGTCCCGATCGAGACCATGGCCCGAGCCTCCGATGCGCGGCGACCACTCACGCACGCGACCAGGCCGTAGCGCCGCGCCAGCGCGATCAGCAGTTGCCGTGTCCCCTCGGGCACGTTCGCGTCCTCGGCGTGCTCGACGATCGGGGCCAGGGTGCCGTCGATGTCGAGCAGAATCGCCGCACTTGCGGGGTCAGCGCGGAGCGGTTCGAGTGCCTGAGGCTGGAGCGCAGACGGCACGGCCCTAGTATGCATGCTCATGGCCTCGGGCCGTGCGCCGAAGCCCTCGGTGACAGGGGCCGTTCAGTGGCCCGTTCGGGTCGCGCGACGGGGCACGAGGACACGCCCCGGCGGCGGTACTAGGCTTTCTCCCGCGCCATGACCGGAGGTCAGTCACCGCGGCGGCGCGCGCTTACGAGCGCGTGCTTCGCATTCTGTAGTCTCGCCACCCTCGCTGCTCTCACGGCAGCGGCGCCGGCCGCGGCGCCGCCGAGTCCGAACCCGCTCGCGCTCACCCCAGCGCCCCCGGCGAGCAACCCCCTGGTCGGAGCCCAATATTTCGTCGACCCCAGCGACGACGCCCAGCGCCAGCTGCTCTACTGGCGCCGGACCGGGGAGGTCGCCAAGGCGGACCTCCTCGCCAAGCTCGCCGACGAGCCTCAGACCGTGCACTTCGGCTTCCAAAGCCACCCCGTCATCGCCAGCGTCCGGAATTACTTGGGGCGCGTCCCGCGCGCCGCGGTGGCGATCCTCGCGACCTACGACATTCCCCATCTGGGGTGCGCGCACACGACCGACAGCCCGTCGCAGGCGGGCGCCTTCCGTGGGTGGATGCATGGCTTCGCCCACGCCATCGGCCACCGCCGCACCATCGTCTTCCTCGAGCAGGACGCGCTGATCACCGTTGGGTGCCTGACTCGCAGCGGACTCGCGGTGCGGCTCTCCGAGCTCGCGTACGCGACGCGAGCCCTCGGCGCCTTGCCCCACACGGTCACCTACCTCGACGCGGGCTCGGCTGACGGCGACCCCTCACCCCAGCGCATGGCCTCCCTCCTCCGCCGCAGCGGCATTGGCCACATCCGCGGCTTCTTCCTCAATTCCAGCCACTACGACTGGACGAGCAACGAGCTTCGCTACGGCAATCACGTGGCGCAGATCCTCCACACGCACTTCGTCGTCTCCACCTCGGTCAATGGGCGCGGTCCGCTGCGGCCCCACAACCGGGTCACGAACGGCAACGAGATCCTCTGCAACCCATCCGGCCGCGGCCTCGGCCCCCGCCCCACCACCGCCACCGGCGACCCGTTCGCGGATGCTTTCATGTGGATCGGCATCCCCGGGCGGTCCAACGGGCAATGCCATCCCGGCGACCCGCCCGGCGCGACGTGGTTCCCCGCCTATGCGCTCGCGCTCGCGATCAACGCCAACGGCCAGCTCGGCCCCGGTTATCCGAGCCAGCCCTATTAAGGGCCCGCGACGGACCCTAAGCGCCCAGGCCATGGTCGATCGCGGCCTTGACCCCCGCCTCGAGCGCGTTGATGCGATAGAGGGCGAGCGCCTCCACGGATTGGAAGCGCCGCCCCGGCGCCCCTTCGGGGCCGTGGTGGCAGAGCACGCAATGGAGGAGCGCGAGGCGGCGCTCGTCGTCGAGCGCCCCGGAGCGCTCGAAGAGCATGCGCTGGCCGATCGCCAGGTGACCGAGCAGGCGGCCCTCCTCGCTCAGCCCGAACTCGGCGCCGTAGGTGAACTCGCGCATCTTGCCGAGGTCGTGGACGAGCGCCGCGGTGAGGAGGAGGTCGCTGCTCAACCGCGGGTGGAGCGAGCAGAGCTCGTGGGCCAGCGTCGCCACCCCCACGGTGTGCTCGAGCAGGCCGCCGAGGTAGGCGTGATGGCCGGCGCGTGTGCACGGAGCGCGCCGCCACTCCTCGCGCAACGAGGCATCGCCCAGCAAGCCGTCGAGGAAGGCGCGCAAGCGCAGGTCGTGGACCTCGCCCGCCAGGTGCTCGAAAAAACCGTCGAGCTCGTCGAGGTCGCGATAGGCGCGGGGGAGAAAGCTCCCGGGGTCGGCGCCGGGGGCATCGGCGGTGGCGCGGGCGACGCTCGCGAGCTCGAGCACGAGCTCGTCGCGGAAGCGCTCGACGCGCCCCGTGACCTGGACCAGGTCGCCGCGTTCGAAGCCACCGGCGAGCGTGTCGGCGTCGCGAAAGGCCCGCGCCGGCAGCGTCCCCGTGCGGTCGCGGAGCTCGAGGGCCAGGTACGGGGACCCGCTGCGCGTGATCAGCCGATCCTTGCGCGTGCAGGCGAACACGGCGCTGACCTCCTGACCGGGACGGAGCGTGCTCACGCTGACTGTCTGCGAGTCCACGATCCCCATCATGTACGGTGGACCGGATGCAGCCGTTGCAATGGGATCATCGCCCCGACGGCCTCCGCGCGCCCGCCCTGGTCTGTGCGTTTACGGGCTGGAACGACGCCGCCGACGCGGCCTCGACGGCGCTCACCTTCGTGGGCAAGGCGCTCGCGGCGCGGCGCTTCGCGACCATCGATCCCGAAGAGTTCTACGACTTCCAGGCGGCGCGGCCGCGGATCAAGCTTGTCGAGGGGCGCACGCGCGAGATCGTCTGGCCGGCGGTTGAGCTCTACGAAGCTCGCGTGCCTCGCGCTCCCCGCGATCTCGTCCTCTTGGCGGGGGCCGAGCCCTCGTTCCGGTGGCGCGCGTTCAGCAAGCTCGTCGTCGACCTCGCAGAGGTGCTGGGAACCCAGCTCGTGGTCACCCTCGGCGCGCTCCTGGCCGACGTGCCGCACACGCGGGCGGTTTCGATCACGGGACTTGCGTCGGACCCGGCGCTGGTGGCGCGGCTCGGGCTCGAGTCCTCCTCCTACGAGGGGCCGACGGGAATCACCGGGGTGCTCCACGCCGCCTGCCAGCAGGCCGGCATACCGTCCGCCAGCCTGTGGGCCGCGGTGCCGCACTACGTCGCCGCTGCTCCCAACCCGAAGGCGGCGCTCGCCCTCGTGCGCCGGCTCGAGGGGCTCGTAGGGGTGGCGGTCGACGCCTCGGAGCTCGAGACTGCCTCCGCGGACTACGAGCGCCAGGTCAACATCGCCGTCCAGGGCGATCCCGACGTGCAGGCGTTCGTCGAGCAGCTCGAGCAGGCGGCAGGCTCGGGACCGGCGGGCGAGGCCGGCATGCTCCCCTCCGGCGACAGCATCGCCAAGGACCTGCAGCGCTTCCTGCGCCAGCGCGGGTCAGAAGGCGAGCCCCCGGCCGCGAGCCGCGGCGGCGACTGAGCGGCGGACACCGAAACGGCTACCGCTCCGCCGCCGGGCACACGAGCCGGTAATCGCACATCGAGCACGCCGCAAATGACGGCGTCGGCTCGAAGCCCTGGGAGAGGATCCCGTCAGCAACCTCGTTCGTCACGTCGAGGATCCAATCGCGGTCGCTCTCGCCGTGCGACAGCGCCACCCTCTGGTCGTCGAGCAGGTAGTAGTAGGCCTGGCGCGAGGCGTCGAGCCGCCACGCTTCGCTCGCGCCCACGGCATAGACCGAGAGCTGGACGTCCTCGGCGAGCTGAGCCGCTGACTTGGGACGGCCGGTCTTGTAGTCGATGAGCTCGTACTCGCCGCCTGGCAGCCGGTCGACGCGGTCGACGCGACCGCGCAGGAGGTGGGGGCCGACCTTGAAGGCGAACGACTTCTCGAACCACAGTGGCTCGGAGTCCTCGGTCTGGAAGCGCGTGTGGTAGCGGGCGAGCGCCGTGGCGGCCTTGCCGCGGAGCTGGCGCTCCTCCTCGGAGTCGCCGAACCCGCCACGGCGCCAGCCGGCGTCGAGTAGGCCGAGGAGCTCTGACTCCGAGCCGGTTCCCTGCCCGGCGTGGAAGCGCTCGAGCACCTGGTGGACGAGGATCCCGAAGCGCTGGTGGATGGTCGGCTCCTGGGGGATCCGGAACACGCGGGCGAACTTGTATTTGAGCGGACAGGTGCGGTAGGTGTCGATGTCGGAAGCCGAGAGGACGAGGCCCGCCCCCCGCTTGGGCAGGAACGGCTCAAGCGAGGGCTCCTCGCGCGCCACGGTGGCCTGGGCGCGGCGGCGGTCGTCGCGCTCGGCGTCGAGCAGGTAGTCGTCGAGCGGTGAGGAACTGAAGATCTCGCGCTGCTCAGAGGTCACCGCCTGGAGGATGCGGGCGTTTACGTCGCGGATCGCCTCGGCCATCCCCTGCCCCTCAGGACGGGCGATAAGGGCCGAGAGCTTGAGCAGCTCGAGGTAGCGCACCACGGCGTGCGAGATGTCGACATCGGTGTCGAAGCGCAGCTCGCTGAGCCGCCCGCCCGTCCGCGCCATCCCCTCGAGCAGCTCGTCGCGGAGCATCCGGTAGGTGGAATGGAGGGTCTCCGCGGGGCCGAAGAGCTCTTCCTCGCGGCTCTCCCACTCGGCGCCCAGCGCCGCCCGCGCTGCCTCGATCACCGGCGAGGGGGCGAGCGCGGCTCCCCGGTCGCTCGCGCCCGGCTGCGCGAGCACGAGACGCACGCGAGCGCGGGTCATCGCCACGTAGAGGAGCTGGCGCAGCGTCAGGTCGCGACCGCTGGGATTGTCCGGCGGCAAGCTCTCGCGGAGCAGGTCATCCGGTATCGGCTCCGGCGCGCCCGCCGTCACCCCCGCATGGAGACCGAGCACGTAGACGTGATCGGCCTCGACAATCGCCGCCGCCTGGAGCGTCATCACCTGCACGTCCCGCGCCCCGACGACGTCGGGCTCCTCCTCCTCAGGGAGCGCGGCATCGGCGACCGCGGCGATCGAGCGGGCGAACTCGCGCGGTGTGGCCTGGGGCGAGCGCCGCACGTAGGCCGAGGCCAGCTCGCCGAAGCGCGCGAGCGCCCGCAGCCGCTGCACGACGTCGGCCTGGGCGGCGAAGAGCTGCTGGCGACGCAGCCCGAGGCGCTCGATGAGCCGGTGCACGTAGAGGTCGGGGCGGGTGGTGTCGAGCGCGGCCATGGCCGAGCGATAGAGCTTGAGGAACACGCGGATGCGCTCGCGCGCCTCGGGCGGGACCTGGGGAGACTCGGTGGCGGCGGCGAGCGCACCCACCATGTCGAGCTTGCGCCGGCGAGCAATGTTGGTGCAGCGCGCGATGTCGAC
>JALYZL010000449.1 GCA_030948875.1 Actinomycetota bacterium | reverse complement strand
CTCGAGGGTCAGCAGGGTGTGGTTGATCGTGCCCAGGCCGGGGCGGGCGGCGATGATGACGGGCAGCTCGAGCTCGCGGGCGAGGTCGCGGACGTTGTATCCGGGGGCGAGGGGGACGAGCAGCCCGCCGACGCCCTCGATGACCATGGTGTGGTGGCCGTTGGCGACCGACTGGATGTGCGTGCGGAGGGCGGTCGGATCGATCGGCGTGCCCGCGAGCTCGGCGGCGAGGTGGGGCGAGACGGCTGGGCCGTAGCGGAGGAGGGCTACCGAATCGGGATCGACGCTGCCGGCGCGCGCGAGGAGCTCGTGGTCCGGGGGCCAGCCTGGATCGGAGGGCTCGTCGAGGCCGCTGAGGACCGGTTTCAGTGGTTGAACCGGCTCACCGCGCGCCCGCAGGGCGGCGACGATGGCGGCGGCCAGGATGGTCTTGCCGACTCCGGTGTCGGTGCCGGTTACGAAGAGGCCGCGCACTGACGGTAGGAAGGGGGAGCCTCGCTAGGCCGCGCGTGCGACCGGGGCAGGCGCTTCGTAGTCGAACGGGCGCCTGGCGGTTACCGATTCGGCGTCGAACGGGCTCGCGGGCACGTGCTCGTCCGCGTCCGCCCAGGCGTGCTCGTCGTCCTCCCAGCCCGGATCGCCCGCGAATTCCTCGACGATCGTCCTCGGTGCGGCCCGGGGTTCGAAGCCGGCGGCGCGGGCGACCTGGGCGATGGTGCGTGCCGCGTCTGTGAGCTCGTCGGCCCGGTGCGAGGCCATGGCCGCCAAGCGCAGGCGCGAGGTTCCCGCCGGCACCGTGGGCGGCCGGATCGCCTGGGCGAAGACGCCGCGCGCAAGCGCCGCCTCGCAGATCTGCATCGCAAGATCGGCATCGCCGATGACGAGCGGCATGATCTGCGTTCGCGACCCCAGGAGGTCGAATCCCTCGCGCTCGAGCTCGGCGCGGAGGGCGGTGGCGTTGGTGGCGAGCCTGTGGACGCGGCGCGGCTCCTCTTCGAGGATTTCGAGCGCCGCAAGGGCGCCGGCGGATGCGGGCGGGGGAAGGGCGGTCGAGAAGATGAAGGTGCGGGCCGCGTTGACCAGGTACTTCGCCATCGTGCGATCGCAGGCCACGAAGGCGCCGTATGACCCGAGTGCCTTGCCGAGGGTCCCCACGATCACGTCGACTTGATCCTCGAGTCCCGCTTCCGCGAGCGCGCCGCGGCCGCCGGGGCCGAGCGTGCCGGTCGCGTGCGCCTCGTCGACCACGACCCTGATCTGGTGGCGCTCGGCGAGCTCGACGATCTGCTCGAGGGGCGCCACGTCCCCGTCCATCGAGAACAAGCTGTCGGTGACGATCAGAGCGCCGCGGCGCTCGGCCTGCGCGATACCCCACGCGAGGTGCTCGACGTCGCGGTGGTGATAGACGAACACCTCGGCGCGGGAGAGGCGGCACCCGTCGACAATCGAAGCGTGGTTGAGGGCATCCGAGAAGACGACGTCGCCGGGGCGCGCCAAGGCCGCGACTACCCCGGCGTTGGCGAGGTAACCGGAACCGAAGAGCAGGGCGGCCTCTCGGGCCTTGAAGGCAGCGAGGCGCTCCTCGAGCCGCCGATGGATGGTCATCGTTCCTGACACCAGGCGCGATGCGCCGGCGCCGACGCCCCATCGCATGGCAGCCTCTGCCGCCGCCGTGCGCACGCGGGGGTGATCTGCGAGCCCGAGGTAATTGTTGGAGCACAGCAGCACGACGGGCTTACCGTCGAGCACCACGTGCGGCCCCTGCGGTCCGCTGACGAGGCGCGTCCGACGTCCCAGCCCCAGCGCTTTCAGCTCATCAAGCCGCGCCTCGATCTCGATCATCCTGACGTCAACGTAACGGGGGGGTCGGACGTATCTGGGCCGGGGGACGGCGACCTATGTATGAGACCATGAGCTATCGACCGATTGCGAGGAGATGAATGGACGATTCGAGCATCCAGGACCGCATCGAGAAGCTGGTCGCCGAGGAGCATCAGCTGCTCGCCCAGGGCGAGGGATCGGGCCCCAGCCCCGAGCGTCATGAGCGCCTGCAAGAACTTAAGGTCGAGCTCGACCGCTGTTGGGATCTGCTCCGCCAGCGCCGCGCCCAGAAGGAGTTCGGCCAGGACCCCGACGACGCCCAGGCGCGCGACGCTCGCGTCGTCGAGGATTACCTGCAGTAGGCACGTGCCGAGAATCAGACCTCGAGTCCCAACCGCGGTCCGCGTCGCCGTCCTGGCGAGCGCCGTGCTTGCGAGCGCTGCCGTTACCAGCGCCGCCCTGGCCGGCGCCACGCAAACGCGCACGATCATCTACCAGGCGTTCACCTCGGCGGGCAAGCCGGCGATCCACGTCACGAACACGTCTCGCGGACATTGCGTCGGCGGCTCGTCCGCGATCAACCGCAGCGACGCGTGGCGCTGCTTCACCGGTAATTTCGTCTACGACCCGTGCTTCAGCTCCAGCAAGGCAACTGGGCTCGTGCTTTGTCCCGTGGGTCCGTGGACTTCAGCGGGCGTCGAGATCAAGCTCGCGGCTGCGCTGACCGGGGCCAACAAGGGCAAGCCGTCGACCTCGGGCAACCCCTGGGCGGTCGAGACGACGTCAGGCGCGAAGTGCGAGCTGGCTACGGGCGCGACGTCGATCCTCGACCATCGGCGCGCCAACTACTTCTGTCAGACGGGTAAGGACGTCCTGTGGGGAAGTCCGTCACGCAAGTCACAGCCGTGGACCATCTTCTCCGCCCCAGCGACGGCAACCAAACTGACGAAGATGGTCAAGCTCGGGGTGGCCTGGTTCTAGCTGCGGCGCTCAGCTCGCGTGTCTGGCGGCCGCGTCCGGTGTTGGGCGCGCCGTCGGGCCGCTCGGGGACCGAGCATTTGCGCTGGAAGCGAAGCTGAGACGCCGGATCCCAGAGGTGCACCTCGAGCTTCGCCTCGGCCGGCTGCTCGAGCGCGTCGGCGATCACGTCGGGTGTCTCCCCTTCGAGCCAGCCCGAGCGATTGTCGGGTCTGGGATTGGATCCGTTGTCGGCGTGGCGCGCCACGTTCAGGCCAAGCTCCTCGAACATCGCGCGGTCTTCGTCCGGCGTGTTGCCGAGGGTGGTGAGGAAGTTGCCCATCATGACGCCGTTCAGGCCCGCCTTGACGGCCATGGCCTGGAGGTCGCCGAGGTTCTCGACGCGGCCGCCACAGAGGCGGAACAGCGCCTCGGGGAGGATCAGGCGGAAGATGGCGATCCACTTCACGACCTCCCACGGGTCGAGGAGCTTCCGGTCTCCGAACTTCGTGCCCGGTCGCGGGTTGAGCAGGTTGATGGGAACGCTGGTGGGGTTGATGCCGGCGAGCTGGAAGGCCATCTCGACTCGCTGTTCGCGGGTCTCTCCGAGGTTGAGGATGCCGCCCACGCACGTCTCGAGCCCGGCCTCGCGGACCGCGTCGATCGTCCGCAGTCGTCCCTCGTAGCGGACCGTGGTCGAGACCTCGTGGTAGTAGGAGGCGGCGGTCTCGACGTTGTGGTGAACGCGCTGGATGCCCGCCTCCTTGAGCGCCTTGGCGCGGTCGACGGACATGTGCCCGATCGAAGCGCAGCGCTTTAGGTTGGTGTGCTCGGAGACGAGGCGCGCGCCGGCCAGAACCTTCTCGAAGTCGCGCTTGGAGAGCCCCTGGCCCTGGGTGACCATGCAGAAGCGGTGCGCCCCCGCGGCTTCCGCCGCGCGGGCGTGCTCGAGGATCTGGTCGGGATCCATCATCGCGTGCATCGGCGTGTCGGCCTCGGCGTACTTCGACTGCGCGCAGAAGCCGCAGTCCTCGGCACAGCCGCCGGACTTCGCGTTGACGAGCGAGCACATGTCCGTCGCGTCGCCGAAGCTCTCGACGCGCGCGTGCCAGGCGCGCTCGACCAGAGCCTCGATCTCGGCCGGATCCTCGAGGTCACCGAGTCGGAGGGCTTCCTCGCGGGTGATCAGCGGGGGCATTCAAGGAAGATAGGCACCGGTCCGGACGTCGCCGGGGGTCGGACTCCGTGCGCTACGCCCACATCAGGGCGCGACCGGTCGTCAGCGCCACCCACCTCCCGGGGGAGGAGTTCGCCGTTACCGTCCATGGTCGCGCCGTTTTCGTAGATGTGCGCGAGCCCGAGGGAGCGGCGCTTCGGCGCGCCATGCTCGAGGTCTACGTGCCCGGCTACGGGGCGGGGTGTGAGGGAGTTCCTCGACTCGGTGGGCGGCTATGCGCGCATCGAGGCCCCGCGGATGTTCACCCTGTGCGTGGATCCGCACCAGACGAGCTAGCCGACCCGAGAGACCGACGCCGACCCGCAGAAGATCGGACTACAGTTCCTGGCGAAACGTCGTCCGCTCGCTTGCAGCGAACCAGGCGGTCGAGGGCTCCGTGATCAGGAGGTCGCTGTGAAGCCGCGAATCGTTGCCGTGCTGACAGGGCTGGCCGTTGCGACGGCGGCGACGCTGCCCGCTCTCGCCACTGCCAAGGCCAAGCCCAAGCCGTCGCTCAAGATCGCCGCTCTGTCGGTCAACCAGCAGTACTTCACGCCCGGCACGAAGGTCACCCAGAAGGCGCCGATCAACGCCTGCTACGGGATCGGCGGAGCTTCGTTCGACCCGATGTCGCTGACCGTGGTCGGGTTCGTCCACGCGGTCGGGGTCCCGTCGAGCGCGAAGACAACAGTCAAGATGACGACGCCGTGGGCGACAGCGGCCAACGGGACGATGGACGTCAGCGACCGGTTCTCGAAGGTGCTGTTCAAGAACAAGGGCCATGGGGTCGCGTCGACCTTCGGCGGCGCCCAGGGTCCGTACGACTTCTACACCTATCTGATGCTGCCGACGGGCTATCCGACGAGCAGCTACATCGATGGCCTGTACACGATGATGGTCACGACCCAAGCCGGATCGAAGACGCTGCACGCGTCAGGATCGGTCGTGGTCGCCTGCTGAACGGTTAGCGGGCGCCTTAGCGACCCCGCCACTGCGGCCGGCGCTTCTCGCCGAACGCCCGCACCCCTTCGCGGAAGTCCTCGGAGGAGAAGCAGGCGCGGCGCAGCTCGATCAGCTCGCGCTCGGCGGAGGGGCCCAGGGAGGCCTCGGCGTCGAGTACGGCACGGATCACACGCTTGTTGCCGCGGTTTGCCAGCGGGGCGCCAGCGGCGATCTCTACGGCGAGCTCGAGTGCTTGCTCCGCGAGCAGCTCCGGCTCGATGACGGCATTGACGAGACCCCACTGCAGTGCGGTAGGAGCGTCGATGCTGCGCCCCACGAGGAACAGCTCGCGGGTCCTCGCGGCGCCCACCGCGTCGATGAACTTGCGGATCCCGGTGTGGGAGTAGACGACGCCGAGCTTGGCCGGAGGCATACCTAGGGCGATCGGGGCGGCGGCGAGGCGGAGGTCGCACGACAGCGCCAGCTCGAGTCCACCGCCGATCGCATGACCGTTGAGCACCGCGACCGTCGGATACGGATAGCTATCGATCGCCTCGATCGCCGCCGTGAACGGGTGGCCGATGAGCCTCTCGGCGTGCTCGGCGAGGATCTCGTCCGCCAGATTGGTGATGTCGTATCCGGCCGAGAACATGCTGCCCTCGCCGGTGATGAGCACGCATCGGGCGTCGAGCTCGGGCATCGTCGACTCGATCGCGTCGAGAAGCGCGCTGTCAAGGGCTCCACGCTTCGCGGGATTGGAGATCGTCAGCCGGGTCACCCCGGGCGCCGGCTCGTCGGCGGTGAGCCTCCCGCTACTCAAGGACGACCAACGTGTCGCCCTCGGCCACCGACTGGCCCTCTTCGCAGCGGATCTCGGCGACGACGCCGGGATCTTCGGCCTCGACCGGCATCTCCATTTTCATCGACTCGAGGACGACCACGGTGTCGCCTTCCGCGACGGTGTCGCCAACCTCGACCTCGATCTTCCAGACCGTACCGGTGATGTGAGCCTCGACATCGGTCACGACGGAAAGCCTCCTGTGCTCGCGATAACGAGCGGAGGATAGTCCCGGCCCTCGACGGCTCGCCGACGGGGCCGTCAGATCAGAAGGGGCAGCTGACCCGACCTGGTAGCCAGCGCGCGGCGACGTCCGACTGAAGCACCAAAATGCGGGATCAGTTGTTGGCGAAGGTTGACTCTGGACCAATCGCCCGCTTGCATCGTTGCCTTCAAGGAGAGCCAGTCGATGCCACCCGCTCAGATATTCGTCAGTACGCGTTCGCGCCGCGAATGTCAACGACGCCGCGCGTCTGTTCCGGTCCTCCCGGCATCGCTCCGCCTCCTCGTCGTCCTCGTCGTCCTGATCGTCTGGGCGCTGGCTGCCTGGGCTCTCTGGTGGGGCGGCTGGTAGCGTCCAGGCGTTCCAGGCCGCGGCTGCCACGCGGTGGCTGAACGCTCTGAGTTGAAGCGGCGGAGCTCCGCTATAGGAGACCCTCGATGAGAGCCGCGATCCTCCGCGAGCATGGCCAGACCCGGAGCTCGGCGACTTCACCGATCCCGTTCCCACCAAGGGCCAGCGAGGTCGTGGCGGCGGGACTGAACCCGGTTGACATCTCGGTGGCCTCGGGCAGCTTCTACGCGGGCGCGCCTCCGCTTCCCTGCGTGATGGGTAGAGAGGGCGTCGGCCGCACCCCCGAGGGCGAGCTCGCGCACTTCGACGGCCCGGTGCCTCTCTACGGCTCGTTCGCGCAGCGCGCGCTGGTCTACGCCGAGTCCCTGATCCCTGCTCGGGACCGGGCGCGTGGTGGCCGCGGCGCGCGGCGCGGACGGTCTCGAGCGCGCGCGGGCACGGGGGGCGCACGAGGTGGTTGAGGTCGGCTTTACCGAGAATCTCGCCGACGCGTTGCGCGAAGCATGCGACGGCGGCCCGGACGTGGTCATCGATCCGCTGTGGGGCGAACCGGCCGCGGCGGCGGGCGAAGCCTGCCGTCCCGAGGCGCGGCTCATCCAGGTCGGTCAGTCGGCCGGCTCGCACAGCTCGATCTCCTCATCCTCAGTCCGCGGCAAGGCGGTGTCGATCCTCGGCCACACGAACTTCCGCGCGCCCCGCGAGGTCAGACGCGCTGCCTACGCGCAGATGATCGAGGGCGCCGTCGCGGGGAGGCTGACCGTCGGCTTCTAGCGGGTTCCGCTCGACCAGATCGCCGAGGCTTGGGAGAGCCAGCGCGGCGCGTCGGGGCGGAAGCTGGTGATCGTGCCGTACGGGGCGGGTCGCGCCCCGATCGCGCGTGCCAATTTGGCAGAAATAGTCCGCTACCTGTCATTGCGGACAGGCTGCGGGCGCGCGATGATCGGTCGCGTGCTCGAGACGGCGACTCGAAGGCGAGTGGTGATCCTTGCCTTCCCCGGTGTGCAGATGCTCGACGTGACCGGGCCGAGCGAGGTGTTCTCGCTCGCCGATCGGTTCCATGGACCGGCCTACACGCTCGAGCTCGTGGGCGTCCCGGCGGGCGCGCGCGGCCCGCGGCTCGCCCCCGAAACCCCGACCGTCCCACCACCCCCAATCCCCGCCTCCAGCGGCCTGCGCCTCCTTCCCGACCGGACGCTCGCCGCCTGCCGCGGGCCGATCGACACCCTCATCGTGCCGGGCGGTTTCGGGACCAAAGCCGCCCAACACGACGAAGCGCTGATCGCATGGATCCGCGCGGCGGCGGCGCGGTCGCGGCGAGTCGCGTCGGTTTGCACGGGCGCGTTCCTGCTCGCCCGCGCCGGGCGGCGGGACGGCCGGCGGGCGACGACGCACTGGGCGTCGT
>JALYZL010000428.1 GCA_030948875.1 Actinomycetota bacterium | reverse complement strand
TCGCAGTTGCGCCGCCGACACGTGGCCACCGCCGAGAGCATCCGCTCCACGAACCGGCTCCCCGCCTCGCTGTCGGTCCCGCCGCTGATCCGCCGCCAGATCACGGCGTGGCGCAAGGCGCGCTCGGCCGCGTTGTTCGTCGGCTCGACCCCCTCGACCCGGGTGAAGGTCCACAGGCAATCCCACAGGCGCAGCAACTCGGCGCAGGTCGTCGCCGTCTTCGGGCACGCGCACGCCGCACCGCGCTCCAGGGTCGAACGGACCATGGGCCGCACCCAGGCCACCGTCTGGAGGAAGGTCGATCGTCGGATGGTCCCGTCTCGGACCTTGTGCCAGGCCTCGAACAGCTTGCCCGACTGCCAGAGCAGCCGGCGTCCGACCTCGGCCCCGCCACCGTCGCGGTCGATCATCGCCTGCATGTCGCGGCGAAGGTGGGCCCAACAAATCTGTCTCGACTTGAGGTCGATCCACTCGTATCCGGGAAAGCGGTCGCTGATGACGATCGGCTTGGGCTGCTCGCCGAGCAGGTCTTGGGCGACCGCGCCGGCCCGGGAGCGGGCGACGCGGAAGACTACCCCCACCGCAGTCACCATGACCCAGAGCCAGGCCTTGCGCCCGCTCTCTCGCCAGCCGGTCTCGTCGATGTTCGCCGCCTCGGCCGTTTTCACCGCCTCGGCCAGTTCGGCCACCGGGTGCTCCAGCACGTCGGCCATGATCCGCTCCAGCTTGGCGATCATGCCGAGCGAGATCGTCAGGCCCAGCAGGTCGGAGCAAAGCTGCGCCACCTGCCGCTTGGACAGCCGATATGCCCCGGTCAGGACGCTGAGGGCCGCGTGAAGGCGGGGACCGAACGATGTCCGAGGCACCCCATCGGGCAGCGCCCCGCAGGTGACGGCCTGGCAGCGAGGGCAGCCCAGGCGATGGAGCCGGTACTCATGAACCTCCGGCTCGATGGGCGGCAACTCGGCCACCTGGTGGCGCAGGGGCTCGGCATCCTCGCCGCTCAACGGGTGGCCGCATCGCCGGCATTCCACCGGCTTGCATTCGGTGACCGAGGCGACGCGTTCGGGCGGCACGAACGCCCTCATCCGGCGAGGGTGCCCCTTCTGGCCACCCCGACGATTCTTCGACGGCGGCGCAGGCGGCCTCCGCTTCACACCGATCGGGTCGGTGGACGGGGGCTTGGAGCTGTTGGCGGAGTTCTGGTCTAGAGCGCCTCACAGTTGCATAGCATACGCCGCACGATCCCGGAACCATCCGGCGATGTTTTCGGGGGTCACATCATGCAAGGCCGAACCGAACGCCGCATAGACCGTCTCGGTCGTCCGCGCCGCCGCCGACCGCAGCGCTCCCTTGACCTTCGAGATCATCTCCTCGATCGGCGTCAGATCCGGGCTCCAGGGCGGCAGCGGAACCACCTCCGCCCCGACCGCCTCCACGAACTCGATCGCCTCCTCCGACTGGTGCGGCTTGAGGTTGTCCCAGATCACCACGTCACCGGGCTTCAATTCCGGGACCAGCACCTTCTCCACGTAGTCCTCGAAGATGGCGGTGTTGGTGGCGCCCGGGAAGGCCAGCGTCGCTGTCACCCCGGAGAGGCGCAATCCGCTGGTCAGCGTGATCGACTCCCAGTGCCCCGGCGTCGTGGCGTAGACGCGCTCTCCCACTGGGGCGCGGCCGTAAGTCCGGGTCATGGCCGTGTTCGCCCCGCATTCGTCCACGAAAACCAGCCGTTCCGGGTCCACGTCGGCGAGTCGCTCGCAGAATTCGCGTCGCTGCTCTTGGACCTCCGGGCGGTCCTGCTCCTGGGCACGGGGCACCTTCTTCTTGCGTGGCAGCCCCAGCTTGCTCAAGGCGCGCGAGATGGTCATCAGGCTGCACGAGAGGCCGAGTCGCTGGCGGCATTCCTCGAGCGTCGCATCGGGCTGTTGTCCGATCAGTTCCCGAAGCCGCTCCCCATCCTCTGGACCGAGCACGGCGGGGTTGCCGCCGCCGTGCGGCCTGGGTTCGACCGAGCCGGTCGTGCGATGGAGTTGGAGCAAGCGTGTGACGAAGGAGACGCTGACCAGGAACCGGCTTGCGATCTGGCGCACCGATCCGTCACCGCGCCGGATCGTATCGAGGACCCGCTGTCGGAGATCTTGAGAATAGGGTGTCATCGGCCACCTCCTTACCGAGACCTCCTTTCAAACCGCGCGCCATCCAACTGTTCAGCGCTCTAGGCGGGACTTCAGGTCCTGGACCTGCTGTGTCAGCTCGGTGATCCGCTGCTCCAGACGGCCGACCAAGGCCAGTACGGCCGCCTGCGCCTCCGGCGTCAGCGTCTCCCAGATTTGCGGCGGAAGCGGCGGCGTGTCGGTCATGCCGACGTTATAGTGACCCCGGCCTGCTCAAGCAAGTTCGGGCCGTGAACGCCTACGTCTGGAACGACCGAAGG
>JALYZL010000384.1 GCA_030948875.1 Actinomycetota bacterium | reverse complement strand
TGGATATGATCGGCATACTGCGCGGCGATCGGGTCTGGCCGATAAGCGCCCTGAGTTCCGTAAGCCGCCCAAAGGGGCGTCCGGCCCATGGCCCCTAATGTGATCTGCGTGGAGAAGAACGTGGCCGCTAGCGACAATCGGCAGGCTTCGGCGTTCGACAGGGCAGTCGATGCCCACGTGTCCGGTGACCTCGAGCAGGCCGCCGCGCTCTACCGTCAAGCTGGCGAGGAGGGCGACCCCGACGGCTGGTTCCAGCTCGGGGCTCTGCGCTCCGATCAGCAACGCATCGATGAGGCGGTCGATGCATATCGGAAGGCGGCCGCGGCGGGCGATCCCAAGCTCGACTTAACGTCGCGAACATGATCGCCGACTACTACGACCGGACCGACGAGGCTCGGCGCCGCTACCGGGAGGCCCTCGACGCCGGTGGCACACGCGCGCTCGTCGAGATCGGTGTCGTGCTCGCACGGCTCGGCGAGGCGGACCAGGCTGCGGAGCTCTTCCGCAACGGAATTGAGACCGGAGACGCGCGAGGCCATCTCCGGCTCGGAAGCCTGCTCGAAGCCGCCGGCGATACCGCCGGAGCGCTGTCGGAGTACCGCCAGGCCGTGGCCGAGGACGTGCCGGTTCACGGACCGAGCTCGGGATGCTCCTCGCCGAGCGAGCCGGCGTCGAGGCGGGCGACGACTTGGCCTACGGCTCGCTGGGAGCTGCTATGCGAGCATGGGCGGCACGAAGACGCCGAGGAGATCTTCCAGACGGCGCTCCGAAAGGCCACGATGACGTCCGGTTGCCGTACGGGAGCTGCCTCGATTCGATAACCGGCCGGGAGGCGGACGCCGAGGCCGCCCACCGCCAGGCGCTCGCCCACGGCGACGACGACGCACACCTCAATCTCGCGTCGCATCTCAGCGACCAGGGCCGCGACGAAGAGGCCGAGTTCCGCAACGCACTCGAGGCCGGCGACGAGATGGCTCGGATGCCCTACGCCGTCTCCTGCTCGATGCCGGGCACGACGCCGCCCGGGAGCACCTCGACGTTGCCGCGTCCCACGGCAACGAGGATGCTCAGGAGCTCCTGGCCGAGCAGGACTCCGGGGACGAGGACTCAGGCCGCGCCGGCCGAGGGGCCGACGGCCTCGGGCCACCCTCCTCCCGTCGCGCGACCGTCTCGCTCCCAGTCCAGTCACGCGGGGCCGCCGGACCCCCACGTCTCCCGAAGCAGCCAGCCGACGAGCCGGTCGCCATGACGGGTCATCACGGCCAGGGGTTCGATCAGCAGCCTCAGCACGATCGCGGTCAGCAGCCCCCGTCGCCGGCCGACCCCGGGCGCCACGCCGGCGGCGAAAGCCGTGAGACCTGGCAGCGGCCGGATGAACACCGTCAGCTCGCGGAGCCGGCCTGCCGCGTCGAAGCGCATCAGGTCCATGCCGTCGAGGAGACGGCTGCGAACGCGGGCGCGGAAGTGCTGCGTCCAGACATCGTCGGCGCCGACCAGCTCGTGGTGCTCGAGACCATCCATCGCCTCGTAAACGATCTTGAGCACGGCCAGAGCATCGTCGCGCCCGCGAAACTCGAAGCTGCCGGTGATCGGCGAGTGGATCACGACATCGGGAGCGAGCGCATCGGCGGCCGTCGCGTAGTCGCCCTCGCGCATCGCCTTCATCAGGCGCAGTGCAGCGGCACGATTCGCGGCCGCGTCGATCCGCTCAGCCGTCGTCCCGGAAGTGTCCATCTTGCCTCCATCGCTCGGTCGGCCCCGGGGGCCTCGGGATAGCGCTCGCTATCTGAATAGCAAGCGCTTGCTCTCCGTAGGGTCGACTTTGTACCCTCCGCCACGTGCCCGAACCGCGCCTGACTAGGGATGAGAAGCGAGCCGAGACCCGATCCGCGCTCGTGCGCTCGGCGGCCGACGTCTTCGCTCGGCGTGGCTTCCACGCCGCCTCGGTCGACGAGATCGCCGAAAACGCAGGCTTCTCGGTGGGCGCGCTGTACTCGAATTTCGAGCGCAAGGAGGACCTCCTCCTCGCCGCCATCGAGCAGAACGTCAGCGACTGGGCGCGGCTGTTCGCCGAGCGCTTCCGCGAGGCCGACAACATTCACGACCAGGCGCGGTCGATCGCCGACGCGTGGATCGCCAGCGTCACCGCGGAGCCCGAGCCCTTCCTCCTTTGGATCGAGCTGTGGGCCTACGCGGTACGCAACAACCGCCTCCGCGACGAGCTCGCCGTCCGCTCGCGAGCGATCCGTGAGCTCTTCACGTCAATGATGCGCGAGGCGGCCGACCAGGTCGGCGTGCCGTTGCCCGATGGCCTCGCCGAAGAGCTCGGAGCGGTCTTCGACGCGCTCGGACTCGGGCTCGCGGTGCGGCGCCTACTCGATCCCGAGGCGGTTCCCGACGGTTTCTTCGGCACGGCGTCGAGCCGGATCATCGACGCCCTGCTGAGCCACCTGGCGCGGGCGCACTAGGCGCTCGCGCGCACGTGGCCGCCCGAGGCGCTTGACTTCCGGCGACGAACGACTCCAGCGCGAGCTCGACGCGGGCCGGCCGTCCACCGACTGGTTCGCCGACAAGGTGGGCCTCTCGCCCCGGCCAGCCGCGCAAGTCCGACCGGGCTAGAATCGGCCCAACGCGCCCGTAGCTCAGCTGGATAGAGCGTCGGTCTACGGAACCGAAGGTCGGGAGTTCGAATCTCTCCGGGCGCGCTGAGAAAGACCTGCTCATGGCGGGTTTTCTGCTTCTCGGGGTCGAGCGTGCTGGTCGAGATGTCCCGAATATGTCCCCGCGAGTTGCTACGGTCTTGCGCATGGATGGTCCGCTTCGGCCACCGACCGGGCACGTGTTTCGAGTCGATCGCGCGCGCGGGCCTGTGTGGTATTCGAAGTACCGGCTGCCCGATGGACGCCAGGTCCAGAGGAAGCTCGGGCCCGCTTGGACCGAGCGCGGGCGTCCACCCGCCGGCTATTTCACCAAGCGCCAGGCCGAGGACTGGCTGCGCGGGGTATTGGACGAAGCGCGCCGAGGCACGCTGCCCGGCATGGTCAGAACGGGCGCGACGTTCGTCGACGCAGCCGCCGAGTTCTTGCGCTACGCGGAGCACGATCGCGGCTGCAAGGCGTCCACCCTCCGTGACTACCGCTCAAACCTGGAAGCCCATCTCCTCCCCGCCTTCGGGTCGGTAGCGCTTGAAGACCTCAGCACCGCCTCGATCGACGAGTGGCGCGCCTCATTGATCGGGTTGTCCCCGCGAACGAAGAACAAGCTGTTGGTGGTCATGCACGGCGTGATGCGCCGCGCCGCCAGCGTCTGGGGGCTACAGACCAATCCCGTCGCCGGCGTCGAGAAGCAGCGAACGCGTTCGACCGGTGATCTCGAGGTGTTCTCGCCCGAAGAGGTGATGGCTCTCGTCCGTGCCGCGGCGTCAAAGCAGGACGGCGCGATCTACCTGACGGCCGCGTTCACCGGCCTGCGCCGCGGCGAGCTTCTGGCGCTCCGCTGGCGGGACATCGACTTCACCGGCTCGTTGATCCGGGTCAGGGCCAGCTACGCCGCCGGACAGCTGACCTCTCCGAAGTCAGGGAAGGTGCGCTCGGTACCGATGGCTCCAGACATCGCGGCCGCGCTCGCGGCGCTCGGCCAGCGCCAGGACTGGGTCGGCGACGACGACCTCGTGTTCCCCGGAGAGACAGGGAGCTTCCTCGACGGATCCGCCCTGCGGCGCCGTTACGCGTCGGCGCTCGCGCGCGCCGGTCTTCGCCCGTTGCGCTTTCACGATCTCCGCCATACGTTCGGAACCAGGATGATCGCCAAGGCCGACATCCGACGCGTGCAGGAGTGGATGGGACACGCCGACGGCAGACGACCATGCGGTACCTCCACTACGCGCCGCGAGCCGACGACGCCGCTCTCGTGGCCGAGGCGTTCAGGATTTCCGGCGCCGCCGACGTTTCCGCGGAAACGTCCCGCTGATGCCCCAAATCAGCTACTTCTACGGGATCCTGATCCGGATGTACTGGAACGAGGCCCACCATGCGGCGCCGCACTTCCACGTGCAGTACGCGAACCACAAGGCGTCGGTCGGCTTTGATGGCACCGTGCTCGGTGGCTCTCTTCCACCGCGCTGCCTTCGACTCGTCCGCGAATGGGCCGCCCTGCACCAGGATGAGCTGGACGCCAACTGGCAGCGAGCACGCCGTCTTGAACCAC
>JALYZL010000379.1 GCA_030948875.1 Actinomycetota bacterium | reverse complement strand
GGATCGATGCGCCGGTCACGGCGGCGCTTGGGCGCCTGATCGCCGGCGAGCTCCCGCTCGAGCAGTGGGTCGCCCTGGTACGCGCGACGGTGCCCCCGCCGGCGCGGTGGCGCCCAGCCGTGCGGCTCGGATTCTGGCGGCGGATGCGGGAGCGGATGCGCCGGCCCACTCACACGGCGTGATCAGGACGTCTACGAGATGTTTACTACAGCCTGATCTCAGGCTGGCACCCTGGACAGAAGTAAACGTCCGGAAGGAGGAAGCGGTGCCCCAGATAATCGTGCTTGCTGATTCGGCCCGCCAGCAGGGAGAAGAAGCTGTGATGTTGCGTGAGCGGGTGAGCCGCGACGACCTCGAGTCAGACCACTTCGCCGCCCATCTCGTCGAGCGGTTGGGATGGGCGGTCGGCGACGCCCACGAGATCGAGCGCGAGTCGGTGGCTAACGGCGCTCGGCCAGTGTCGTGACCACCGCCTCGTAGACACCGGTCCCGTAAGCGCCCTCGGCGATCCTGACTCCGGGTCGGCCGGCGATCTCCTCGGCCATCCCCGGGTCGCGCCGCGGGGCGTTGGCGACGAGCCAGAACGTCTCGACCACGCTCGCCGCCTCGAGGTCTTCGCGCGAGTCGCCGACGGCGATGCAGTCCTCGCGCGTGTAGCCGCGGGCCTGCATGTGGCGGGCAACGCCGCGCGCCTTAGAGGCCCCGGCGGGAATCAAGTGATAGGCGTGGACGATGTCTTGAGGAACGTTGCCCACCGCCTCGTGAATGACGCCGTTGTCGACCAGGCGTAGCCCCTGGGGCGCCACGATTTCGTTCGCCTCGGCGGTGTTCACCTTTCCGCGGAAGAGGTGCGAGACGTCACGGCCGAGGTGCCACGGCGTGTGGTATTCGAGCCGCCCGGCGAAGCGCTCGAGGAGGCGCGCCGGCGCGCCCGTGGCGGTGATCTGGTCGAAGATCGTCGCCCCGTCGCGGGGCTCCAGACCGTCGGTCAGCCACTCGAGCTCGCCGTCGAGCACGAGGCCGCAGCCGATCTCGAAGATGTACGAGGAGCAGCCGATGAGACGTGCGCTCTCGAACACCGAGCTCTGCCGCCGGCCCGAGTAGATGACGACCTCGACGCCCGCCCGGTCGCACGCCTGCAGGGCGCGGACGCTGTCGAGGCTGAAGCGGTCCTCGGCGTCGCGCAGGAGCGAAGCATCCGGGCCCAGGAGGGTGCCGTCTAGGTCGACGTACAGGGCGCGCACGGACGCCATACTGGCACCGGTGACCGCGACTCGCTCGGCTCAGCCCTGGGGCGCCCTCCTCGACGACGAGCGGGTGGTCCATCGGGATTCCTATGGGGCGCGCTCCGCGCGCTTGGTTTCTGTGCCTGACGATCTCGACCCGCGCGTTCTCGCCGCGCTCGAGCGCGTGGGAATCGACTTGTTGTACGCCCACCAGGAGGCAGCGCTGCGGGCGGCGTTCGAGGGTCCGACGATTGTCACCACGGGGACGGCGTCGGGGAAGTCGCTGTGCTTCCAGCTCCCCACCCTGGAGATCCTGTGCTTGGATCCACGAGCTCGCGCCCTGTACCTGTATCCGACCAAGGCGCTCGCTCAGGACCAGGCGCGGGCCCTCCACGGCTTCGGGATGGGCGCCGCGATCCGGCCGGCGATCTACGACGGCGACACGCCGCGCGAGGAGCGGGCTCAGGTCCGCAAGCGAAGCAACCTCGTGCTCACCAACCCCGACATGCTCCACGTCGGGATCCTGCCCCACCACGCAGCGTGGGGCGACCTGTTCGCCAACCTCGCCTTTGTCGTCATCGACGAAGCGCACGTCTACCGTGGCGTGTTCGGCTCCCACGTCGGCAACGTCCTGCGGCGACTCCGTCGCGCGGCGGCCATCCACGGAACCGAGCCGCGCTTCCTGCTCGCCAGCGCAACGATCGCCAACCCCGTCGAGCTGGCGGAGCGACTCACCGGCCTGGAGGGGTTCAACCTGATCGACCGTGACACCGCGCCCAGCGCCAGCCGCCGGATTGCCATCTGGAATCCGCCCCTCCTAGACTAACTTCTGTTATTACTCTAATCAGCGCTCTACGAAGG
>JALYZL010000377.1 GCA_030948875.1 Actinomycetota bacterium | reverse complement strand
GCCGAGGACGACCCTGCCTTCGCGCCCGATGCTGTGCGCGGCGAAGCCGCGAGGCTGTTCACCCAGGTCCAGTCGGCGTGGGACGCCGGCAACCGGGTCCGGCTGCGGGCCCTGGTGGCCCCGGAGCTGCTGGAAGAATGGGAGCGTCGGCTCGACGACTTCGCTCGCCGCGGCTGGCGCAATCACGTCAAGCCGATCGGTGATCCCAAGGTCGAGTACGTCGGCCTGACGCGCCGCGGCGGATCCGAGCCCGACCGCGTCGTCGTCCGCATCGAGGCAAAACTCAGCGACTACGTCGAGGACCAGTACGGGCACCACATCAAGCGCGCCGGTCGGCTCAGTGAGACCACGCGGGTGCGTGAGTTCTGGACGCTGGGTCGGCAGCCGGACGACGCGGGCACCGCCCGATCGGGCGAGGCTGGACGGCAAGCGAGCGGTAAGCCCGCGGCGCACTGGATCCTCGTTTCGATCGAGCAGGGAGCCGAAGGTGAGCACGAGCTCCAGGCCACCGTCGCCCCCACCCCCTGGTCCGATCAACAAACGCTCCAGGATCAGGCCCTCGTCGAAGGCGCTGTCGCCGACGCCGTGCCCGACGGCACGAGCGTGGCCGAGGTCGCCGACCTCAATTACCAGGGCGATGCCCGTGCCGCCGCGCTCGATCTGTCGCTCGCCGATGGTCGCTTCGCTCCCGCTGTGCTCGAGATTGCTGCCCGCCGCGCCGTCGCCGCTTGGGCGGACGCGGTAGACGGGAACGATCGGGCGCTGCTTGCACTGGCCCGGACCGACGCCGCCTACGCGCTCCTGCACCCCGAAGGCGGGAGGACCCGCCTGGTCGTGCGCGGCCCGGAGGTCCGGCAGATCCGGATCCTCGCGCTCGACGCCGGCGCGACGCCGCCGACGATGACGATCGACGTCGAGCTCGCCGGACGCCGCTACCTCGAGGATCGCGATACTGCCGCCGTGGTTTCGGGCAGCCAGACCAAGACGGTCAAGTTCACCGAGCACTGGACGCTCGCGCTCGAAGGCTCCGATGAGCAGCCCTGGCAGATCGCGCGCGTGGGCGCGCCGCCCGCCGTCACGGCCTAGCCCTCCCGCCGCCGTCACCTCCTAGCGACCCGCCCGCGCCCGCGTCCCCCGCGACGCCTCGCCGCGCCCAACCAGCGCCTAAGCTGAAGCGCTATTGATCCCGATCAAGGACAACATCCCCACGGGGCGCTTCCCGTTCGTGACGGCCGCCCTGGTCGCGATCAACGTGATCGTCTATCTGCTCGCGATCAGGCACGGGGGATCCTTGATCAGCGGGCCGAGCGAGCTCGAAGTGTTCAAGTACGGGGCGATCCCCGATGCGCTGACGCATCCGAGCGTGCACTGCGCCGTGGTCGCGCGGCAGACTCTGTCAGGACCGGGCACGCCGATGGTCCTGTGCAACACGGCGCTGCTCAACGCCAGTCACATCGCTGCCGAGAATCCGCTCCCCGCCTGGGAGACGGTGTTGACCGCGATGTTCATGCACGCCTCGATCATCCACATCGCAGGCAACATGATCTTCCTGTGGATCTTCGGCGACAACGTCGAGTGCGCGATGGGACGGGTCAAGTACTTGTTCTTCTACCTCGCCGGCGGCCTTGCCGCGATCGCGCTCCAGGTTGCCGTCGCTCCCGATTCGACGGCGCCGACGCTCGGGGCCTCGGGCGCGATCGCCGCCGTCCTCGGGGCGTACATCGTTCTCTATCCCCGAGCCAAGGTGCTGACCCTCGTCTTCATCATCTTTCTCTTCACCGTGATCGAGCTGCCGGCCTGGGCACTGCTGGGCATCTGGTTCGCCGAGCAGGCCGTCTTCGGTGCGGCCGGGTTGACAGACCCCACCGGCGGCGGCAGCGGAGTGGCCTACTTCGCCCACGTCGGTGGCTTCCTCTTCGGCCTGCTCGCGGTCCGCGCGCTCGCCAAGCGGACGCGACCACAGGGACCGCAGCCACCCATGCGACCGGTCTACTGACACGGTGATCGGCTCGAGCGTGCTATCCGGCGGGCAGCGCCACCGCGGCCGCCCGCGGCGCCCGAACCGCCGGCGGCACCCCAGCGGCCCACGG
>JALYZL010000367.1 GCA_030948875.1 Actinomycetota bacterium | reverse complement strand
TCGCCTCACCTCACGGGCCTCGGTGCGTCGCCGCCGAAGCAGTCGCGATCGAAATCTCTCGCCACCTGCCGCGGCTCGCCGAGCAGCGCGGACTAGACCAAACGCTGCTATTCGCTGCGCTCGCGATCATGCCCATCGAGTGGACGGCCGTCGGCGAATACAACGACCAACGCGAAGAAGCCGAGGCACGAACCGTGCACCGCGACCCCGACGACTGGCCAACGGTCGCGCTCGCCTTGAAGCTCAGCATCCCGTCTGGTCACAAGACAAGGACCTCGACGACGCCGGCATACAAGTGCTCACCACGGGCGAGCTCCTCGACGCACTACGGGACGCCGGCCACCTCGAGTAGCACACGACCACGTACTGGTCCCCTCGGATCGCGGACCGGCACTGCCTGCGGCCGATCTAGTGTCACTCGTGTCGTCGTGCCCTGCACCTGGTCCCGCGAACGGCGCTAAGAATGGCCAGACGACGGGGAGCGCACGGGGGCCCATCACTGTCCGATGATTACGCCGAATGCGGCGCCTGGTACCAGGTAGACCCGGAGGGGGTATGGCACATCGCGGCGAGATCATGGTCGCGATGTCCGGGAGATTGCCGATGCCCTGGCGGCGATGACCAGGCTTCCGATCGGCGAGATCAGCGTTCCGTCACGTCGACATCTTCTGGTCCCTAGCTGTATCGACCAGGGTCCATAACGATACGATAACGTCTTATTGACCGAGGGTCAAGTAAACTCGGCGAGGCTATGACCGACGAGCAGGAGCCGCCGAAGCGCATGCCCGCCTCCCTTCAGGTCCAAGCTCCGGACGCGCCGATCGTGCTTGTCCCAGGATGAAGGCGCCGAAGCGTTCGAGGGTGCTTCGGTCGGTTCTGGCGGCCATGGTGATCTTGTTCAACGGTCTGCTGACACTGGTCGCCGGTATCGCGCTCGTCTCGAGCGTCGCCAACTCCCGCTACGACGATCAACAGAATCGGGCTCCCGAGCTACAGATCGCAGTGGCTGTTGCAGCTGCACTCTGCGCCGCTGCATTACTACTCCTGACGCTAATCAGGCTCCGGCGGCCGAGAACGCGATGGAGAGCAGTCGTCCTCCTCCCCCTCTCGCTCCTAACAAGCTTTCTGATCGTCGCGTGGTGGATCGTTGTCGTTTCCGCTGGGCCACTGTAAAACGACGCCCGAGGGCTTCAGACCCCGCTACCTCGCCGCTAGCTCGGGGCACGCCGCGCTCTGCGCCGAATCGCGGAAGCCAGCACCCACATCCACACTCGGGCCGCCGCTCCCCTTCGATGGCAGCGATTGGATGGTGCTTGGCATGCCGATGTTGTGCGACGCTCCCCGGTCATGGAGCCGTACTTCTCGCAGGAGGGCCTCAGGCGAACGGTCGAGCGGCTCGCCGCGTCCCCTGCGGATCAGCGCGACTACCTGCAGCGGCTAGGGACGCTTCCGTCGCTTGATGAACTCGCTCTGGAGCTCGACGACGAATTGCAACGCGCGCGAGGTCTCGGCACCCATCGCGGCTCCGCCTCGCTCGAAGAGCTCGAGGCGCACCTCACGGCTATGAGCAGCCCGGCGAATGCTGATCTGTGGCGCCACGAAGCACTGGACCGGGAGGAGTGGGCGCGGGTACGAGCCCTGGCGGCGGCAGTCCTTCGTGAACTCGACTCCGAGACCCGCGGGACTCGGGTACGCTAGCGCGGTCTTCACCGCGGCAGGGCGGAGTACGTTCGACAAGGTGTCCGCGGCTCCCGCATCCCATTGCGATGCGATACTGGGATCCGCGCGCCGGTAGCATCGGTTCCGATGACGAGATTCTGGAAAGTCGGAACCGTTGTCTTCTTCGTCGTTGTCGTTGGCGCCGGGGTCGTCGCGGTTGTCGTGTTGGCCATCGCGAGCGCATTGCACGCGAACACCATCGGCCGGTGATCAGGCAGCTGAGCCCGAGCGCGGGGCCACAGAGCGAGAACGTGGAGGCTCCCAGCGCGTCCGTGGACTGGGGTCACAGACGTACTCACCGCCTGAGGCATCGTCGTGCTTCCCCTTCGATCGCGCACGAGCACTATGGTCTCAGCTACCAGCGGCGCCCACGCGCCTTCTTGTCGGTCGCGTGGCCTGGCTGCAATCATCAGGCCTTGTTCGAGCGGTTCACAGAGCGCAGGTCAAGGCGGGTGAGTTCAGGCACGACTCCGTCGGCACCGAGCACCTTTTGCTCGGCTTGCTCGGTCAGGAGGAAGGCATCGCCGCTCGGGCGCTGGGCTCGCTCGACGTCACGCTTGAGCGTGTCCGCGCCGAGGTCGTCTGGATCGTCGCCGCCGGTGAGCAGGACGCCACCAGTCAGTTCCCGTTCACGCCGCGCGCGAAGGAGGTGTTGGGGCTGTCGCTTCGCGAGGAGCTCAGCCTTGGCCACAACTACATCGGGTCCGAGCGCATTCTCCTCGGGATCGCGCGCGAGAAACAACGGTGTCGCGGCTCGCGTCCTACTCGATCTGACGTCGACGCCGAGAAGATCCGCAACGAAGTAGTGCCTTGCTCCTCGATCCGAGCCCGTGCCGGCCGCGGCGAACCTGGGTAGGGATGTCGGGGTTCGACCGTGGATTCGCGGCGGTTCGGACGCAAGTCCGTGGAGGTTGCTGATGGTCGCGGCTGCGCGAGCGCTGACGACGATCGCTCGGAGATCGATGCGAGCGACGTGCTCCTCGCGTTCACGCGCGCTGAGAAGACCGGTCCGCTGCTCGCTGGCATCGGGTCGACGAGGTAGCAGTCCGCGAGGCGATCGAGCGCCCCGGTGCGTCCGGAAAGCCACCCGAAGTCTCGGCCGACGGCTGACCGCCCAGCGCGGATCGCGTCACAATCCAACAGCGGGTCGATCGGTCAGATTTTCCGGCCCGCTGATCGCCGAGCGCCCGCCGGACACAATCCACTGTTCTGGTTCGATCGCGCAGGAGCAGCGCCCAAGATCGCGAAGCGCCGGTAACGTTCGCTTCGCCGCCAATTGGTCTACGAACCGCTGGATTTGGTCGATCGCCACGTAATTAAGCGCCGGCTGGGTTGGATCATGATCGGGTTGGTCCCGGTGGTGGTGGTGGTGGCCATCGGCGTGTTGGTCTTCTCGGGCGGGCTGACCGCGAGTGTCGGAGCGGTGCAGATCTTTCGGTCGCTGACGTCGGCAGCCGCGGTTCTGTTCGCTTCCGGCTATGGGCTCGTGATGTGGGGGCATCTTCGCCAACGGGAGCACGCGATCGTGCTCGCCTTGACGTGGATCGTCGTCGTCGCCGTGAGCGGCGCGGCGCTGCTCACATCCTGGCAGCTGCTCTTCGCCAACGATACGGTGGCCGCCGGCGTTCCGGCAGCGCTGTTGGTACTCGTCTTGACGGGGGTGGTGGGCACCGCGCTCCTGCCTCTCGCACGCAGGCTCACGTCCAGCTAGTTCGGCTCATCTCCGACGGAGCTCGCGGTCGTGCGGTCGCGATGAATAGGGGAGCGTCTCGTGCGAGCCGTAGGCCTTGTCGGAAGAGGCCACCACGACGCGCTCGCCGCCGTGGCGCCGGCACGCCTCGAGCAGGATCCAGGTGCCGCGGATATTGGTCTCGAAGGTCGAGGTCGGTGAGCGGTCAGCCACCCGCCGAGAGTCCGTTGGCCCCCGTGCCGAGAACCAAGCTCGAGCTCAGCTCCACAGCTTCCACGGAGCGCGGTCCTGGGACCACAGGTCGTTGAGGAGCACCGCGTCCTTGTAGGTGTCCATGCAGTCCCAGAACCCCTCGTGCCGGAAGGCGCGAAGGTCCCCGCGGCCGGCGAGGCGCTCGAGCGGCTCGCGCTCGAGCACGCTGTCCTGCTCGAGCACCTCGGCCACGTCGGGTTCGAAGCAGAAGAAGCCGCCGTTGATCCAGTGGTCGCTGCGCGGCTTTTCGATAAACCCGCGCACGACGCCGTCGCCGCCCAGCTCCGCCACCCCGAACTGGAGCTCGGGGCGCACCACGGTCATCGTCGCGGTGGCGCCGTGGTCGTGGTGGAAGGCCAGCACTGCATGGAGGTCGATATCAGCGACGCCGTCGGCATAGGTGGCGCAGAACGCCTCGCCCTCGAGCGTGCGCGCGGCCAGGAGGACCCGCCCGCCGGTCGGGGTGTCGAGCCCGGTGGGTAGGCAGCGGATCGCCGCGTCCTCAGGCCAGGTCTCGGACTCGGCGAAGGCGTCGATCATCTCCGCCTTGTAGCCCGTGCACAGCACGAAGCGGCGGAAGCCTTGGGCGAGGTAGATCTGCATCACGTGCCACAGGATCGGCCGGCCGCCGATCTCCACCAGCGGCTTGGGAATCGATCGCGTCCGCTCCTGCAGGCGCGTGCCTCGCCCCCCGCAGAGGATCACCACGCTAGGGAGCACGGCGCGGATTATGGTCCATCGCCGCGATGCCCGACGTCCTCCCGCCCCCGGGGGATTATGGTCCATCGCCGCGATGCCCGACGTCCTCCCGCCCCCGGCGGATTATCGTTCATCGCTCCGATGCCCGACTCCCTCCCGCCCGCCACCGTGCCGCCCGCGGTCTACGACGAGACCTACTACCTGGGCCACTGCATGGGGTACGAGGAATGGCGCGAGTCCGATGGCGCGCGCATGGGACCGCAGTACGAGGGCGTGCTCGAGTACAAGGTCCGCCTTCGCGCCGGCGAGGCCCTGCTCGACATCGGCGCCGGGCGCGGCGAGCTCGTGGTGGCGGCGGCCGCTCGGGGCGCGCGGGCCGTCGGCGTCGAGTACTCGAGCACTGCCGTCGAGCTCTCGGCGAAGACGCTGGCCGTCCACGGCGACCCTGCCGGCGCGAGCGTGATCCTCGCCGACGCGCGCGCGCTGCCCATGCCCGATAACGAGTTCGACATCGTGACCATGCTCGACGTGATCGAGCACCTCACCCCCGGGGAGCAGGCCGACGTCCTCGGGCAGGCGCGCCGGGTGCTCCGCCCCGGCGGCCGCATTCACGTCCACACCGCTCCCAACCGGCTCATCTACACGACGTACGCCGTCCAGCGGGCACTAGGTCGCTCGCGCCTGCGCCGCTGGCCCCGCCAGCCCCGTCACGGCTACGAGCTGACCATGCACGTCGGTGAGCACTCGGCGCGCTCGTTGCGCAAAACGCTGAGCGCCGCCGGCTTCGACCCGGTCGAGGTGACGCACGGCGAGTGGGTGTACGAGGCCTTCGTCCCCGACGAGCGCGCCCGGCGGCTGTACTGGCGGCTCGCCGCCCACCGCCTGACCAAGCCGCTCGGCGTCGCCGACCTGTGGGGCGTGGCGGTCAAGCCCTAGCGCCGGGCGGCTCGACGCCCGCCGCGCCGAACCCAAACGCCTCGACGGCGGCGAGGTAGTCCTTCCACGTCCAGGCCGCGGCGCGCTTGAAGGCCGCGCGGGCGAGCCGCTCACGCGCGGCGGGATCGCCGAGGAGCCGGTCTACCGCCTCGCGTAGCGCAACAGCGTCTCCGGGCGCGACGAGGACGGCAGTGTGCCCGTCCTCGACGTAGCCCTCGAGGCTCCGGGTGCGCGAGGCCACCACCACGGCCCCGGCGTCGACGGCGTCGCACAGGCGGACGTGGCCCTGGCTGACGCCGGCGTCGTACATCAGCAGCATGCTCACCGCCGCGCCGCGCAGGAGCTCGCGGGCGCGCTCGGGGGACACATCGGAGAGCACCTCCGCGCGCCCGTCGGCGTTGAGGCGGTCGACCAGGGCGCGATCGTGGCCGCCGCAGATGACCAGCAGCCGCCAGCGCGTCCCCCGGGCGGCCTCGAATACGGTCGGCCAGTCGCAGAAGGCGCGGCCGGAGGCGATCACCAGGTCGCGCGCGGCGCGGAGATCGGGCGCGTCGGCCTCGCCCACCGCCATCCGCCACGCAAAAGGGATGAACCGGAACCGCGCCCGCTCAACCCCGAACGTTGTCGCGTAGCGGTCGACTTCCCACTCGGTGAGGACCTGGGCCGCGAGCACCGCGCGCCGTGTCGCCCAGCGGTCGATCGGGCGCCAAGCATTGTCGACGAGACGGCCGACGGCGCCGGGACGAGCCGGGTGGTCGATGAAGTGGATGGCCACGAGCTTGCGGCGCCGGCCGAGTAGCGCACGCAGCAGCAGCAGCGAGCGCCAGCCCCGGTCGGTCCGGATCATCACCACGGCGTCGTACTTCAAGCTCGCCGCGAAGACCATGAGGGCCCGGAGCGCCCCGAAGCGCAGCGTCCACTCGTGCACTCGCCTGGGCCAGCGCGCATACACCTCGGTGACCGACCGAAAACCCGGGATCAGCCAGCCGTACCAGCCGTCGGCGAGGACCCTAGGAGGAGGCGCTGGCCTGGCTAGCATCCGAGTATCCGCGGTCGCACGGCTCGGGCGGCCGCTAGCGCGCGTGTGCGCCGTCCTCGGGGCCGAAATAATCGACGACGCGCGCCGGTGAGCCGACGGCGACGGAGAACGCCGGGATCGGCGAGACGACCACCGAGTTGGCACCGATCTGCGCCCGATCGCCGATGTCGTTGAGGATCGTCGTCTTCGTCAGCACCCCGCACTCGTTGCCGATGCGGATCGACCGCAGCTCGAATCCCTGGCTCATGAACGGCTTGCTGAGATCGCGAAAGAGGTGATTACCGTCGAAGATGGCGCACGATTGACCGAAACCGCACCCATCGCCGATCTCGACCGAGCTGCTGCACTGGATCAACGAGTAGTAGCTGAACACGCACCGCGCGCCGATCTCCAGGCTCCCGGCGTCAGAGATCTCGGCGCGGAACCCGCGCCGGAACTCGGTGCCCGGGCCGACGTGGAAGGTCCCGCCCGCCGGCATGTAGAGGCTGAAGTCCGGGGCGATGTGGACGCCGGGCCCGAAGCGGACGTCGGCGTGCCGGTGGAGGAAGAGGATCCAGCGCTTGCGGAGCGCCGACATCAGGCGCGGGCCCCAGCCATATGAGAGCTCGTAGACCGGCTGGCCCAGCAGCCGCTTGACACGTCTCCACAGGCCGGGCACGGGGCGCGAGTCTAGCGCTCGCGCCGCGCGCTGACGTCACGCGACGAAGCCCCGCATTACGGCCCGTAACCCCTTCCAGCTCCCGGGGCCGCGGGCGGGCAACTCGAAGCTCGGTCCCACCTCTACGGTCTCAAATCCGGTGGCAAGCATCATCCGCCTCAGCGCCGCCTCGTTGAGCAGCCACCACTGGAACTCGTCGATCCCATCGAACTGCGCGAGCGGTCGGCGCGCCGCGAACCGGAAGCGCTTGACCGGGTTGCAGACGATCGTGCTTCCCCGGCACACCGAGCGCATCCGCTGGATCGCGGTGATCGGATCCTTGAGGTGCACGAGCAGGTCGCCACAGAAGATGAGATCGAACTCGCCGAGGTCGGTATCGAGCTCGTAGACCGAGCGCTCGATCCGCTGCACCGAGGAACCGAGCGCGGTGTGGGCGAGCTGGAAGCGCGCCTCCTTGGTCTCGTCGAGCGTGGGCTCGATCCGCCGCCGCCACAGCGGCGGCCAGTCGAGGTCGTCCACCTGCCCGACGTCGGTCGCGACAACCTCTCGGGCGCCGCGCCGCTCCATCTCGAACGCCCAGAAGCCGTCCATGGTCCCCACGTCGAGGCAGCGCATGCCCGACAGGTCGTCGGGTACCAGGTAGCGATTGGCGGCCGGGCGGTGATCGAACATCCCCTCGGTCACCACCCCGTCCGCCAGCTCGAGCGTGTGGTACCAGGGATAGCGCGCGACCTCGCGCGCTAGATCCGCTTGGTCGCCGCTCACGGCGCGCCAGTATGGCGGATCGCTCCCTCGGCGCCGTTCTATAGTCCGCGCC
>JALYZL010000361.1 GCA_030948875.1 Actinomycetota bacterium | reverse complement strand
GGCGCGGAGCAGCGGATGCTCAGGCCAGGACCGGCTGGCGGTCGGACGCGATCGACGCGATCGCTTCGGAGGCGCGCTCGAACTCGTCGTCGGACAGGACGGGCGTGCCCTCGAAGGGCAGCTCGCGCGTGAGCTCCAGCCACGACCGGCAGCCGCCGTAGTCCTCGCGGACCTTGACCGTCACCGGGCGCGGAATGCGATAAGTGCGCAACAGCACCACGTGCAGAGGGTGGCGTCGCTTCCACGCCAAGCGTTTCTCTGCGTAATCGGTCGTCCACACGTAGAAGGGCGACAGCGCATCGACGGCGCGGCGGTCGGTGATCGTGTAATGAGCGGCGACCTCCGCCCAGGCGCGAATGCGCACCCGATCGGGCTGGGGGATGTCACCGTCTCGGTGGACTGCGTGCGGCGGCGGCTCGCCGTCGCTCCAGACACCCTCTTCGAGTGCCCGGGTTAGCTCTGGCTGATGGGACTCCCGAACCAGGTCGGACCGCTGATGGTCAAACGTCGGGTACAGGAAGAACCGCTCGTATTCGAGTTTGAAGTGTCTTTCGGGCTCACGTACACCGCCCTTACGAAGGGTGAGGAGCTGCTCGCCTTCGGCGAGTGCCCGTACGGTGACGGCCCATTCTTTGATAGCAATCGGCATTTATCAGTGGGGGGAGAAGGAAGGGTTGACACCCGTGCGTGCAGCAGTGCAAATTCCGCGACGGGATGAACCATTCTACGCGAGACTTGCGAAAATCCCAAATGTCCCAGCTAATTAGCGATTTCAGCGCCGGTTTGGCCCTCTGGATAGGCCGCTTCGCCGATGGCTGGGACCGCCGATCAGGAGCGTCGGTCGGTATGAGCTGCTGGAGGCGATCGGTCGTGGGGGGTCCAGCCCAGCGCGAGTGATACCAACGAACCGTTGGCGCCCCGAGCCTCGATAGGTTCCAAGCAGACAGCCGCGATAGTGTTCCTGAGGATCTATCGTCCGTTCGGGGTCGATGGCAAGGAGCGCCGCGGACCCGCTCGGGCGACGCCATCCCCAACGGAAAGGGGCCAGCGTCGCGCGCGAGCGACCGAAGGCCCCGACGTCGTACCGACGACTCACAGCAATCATCCGCTGCTCGATCATCGACAGCTTGATGTCGAGAACCGCGACGACGAGATCGTCGAGAACGTGCGTGACCGCACGCTTGACCGGCGTCTCGTAGGACTCGACATGGATCGCCGTGATCTGCTCAGATCAGAGATCGCCGCGGACACTACCGCCAGGTCCAGCGACGGGCCCTCGCCGCCGCTCACCGCGACCTCCCCTGCCCGCACCGACGATCGCTCGCTGTCGCCTCTCGCCGATCGCGCACGCACTATTGCGGGGACAACGAATCCAGCCCATCACGCACTCCTCACCAGAAAGGGAAGGAGCTCCGACGCTCGCGCACAGCCGGTCAAGGACACGGCGCGCATCCCGAAGAGAATCGTTGGGCCCCGACCAGGCGGGCTGACGGCCGTGTCACCTTGGATCGTGCCTCCGATGCCGCAGGTGGTTTAGAGGAGGCTCGCTATCTGCCGGCGTAGCTCGTCGTGGTCGAATGGCTTGCTTGCGAAGACGCTGGCGCCGAGGTCGCGCGCTTGGGTTTGCGCGTCTTCACCGAGGTCTGCTGTGAGGACGAGGATGGGAACGTCCGTCTGTCCGAGCGCTTGCATCACTTCGTAGCCGTCTGGGGAGGGCATCTGCAGGTCGAGAAGGAGGAGGTCGGGCTCGTGCTCGAGGCAGAGTCGGAGCGCTGTGGAGGAATCGGTCGTGCACTCGAGGTTGTCATATCCCCAGGAGCCGAGGAGGGTCTTGAGGAGCGCCACGTTAGCCTCGACATCGTCCACGACGACGATCCGCGCGTGAAAGTCCGGCGCATGCGGGTGGTTCAGGTTCGCGGCGAGGACCTCGAGGAACTGCCGCACGTCGATTGGTTTGGTTAGGTATTCGCAGGCGCCCGCATCGCGCAGAGCTTTGATGTGCTTCACGCTTGCGTCCGCACTGAGGACCACCACGGGGATGTCGCGCGTGTCTGTCTGTGCCTTGAGGCGACGAAGCACCTCTATGCCGGGTAGGTCCGGGAGATGCACGTCGAGTACGATGAGGTCTGGATGGTGGTCGCGGGCTAGCTCGAGGCCTAGCGTGCCTTGCATCGCGGGAATCAGCTCGACCGCTGCCTGTTGATCGAGGATATGTTCGACTAGCGTGAGGTTGGCGAGGTTGTCCTCGATGTAGAGGATCCGACAATGGTCGGGGCCGAGCTCACTATTTGTTACGGGCGGCGGCGCGTTAGGGGAGGTCATTTGCGCAGCGCCGTCCGGCGCTCGCGCGGCCTCGAGCTCGATTGTGAAGGTGCTACCACGCCCGAGCGCGGACTCGACGACGATCGAGCCGCCCATTGCTTCTACCAGGGTCTTCGACAGCGCCAAACCAAGACCGCTGCCCTGGACATCGGTGTACTCAGCACCGAGGCGGTCAAACGGCTCGAACACGCGCGTGAGCATTTCCGGCCCAATGCCCAGTCCGCTGTCGGCCACCAGAATGCGGATCCGCCCATTCTCGGTAGCTGAGAAGGACGCGTCGATCCGACCGCCTTCGCGGTTGTACTTTATGGCGTTGGAGAGAAGGTTCAGCAGCACCTGCGCGAGAAACTGCCGATCTGCGGTCGCGTAACGATCGTCGCCAAAGCGCATGTCGGCGCTGATTCGAATATTTCGCTGGGTTGCGAGCGGCGCGACCAGCGCGAGCGCTTCGCGTACCGGCTCCGTGACCAGCACCTGCTCCAAGGAGAACTCGAGCCCCCTCGCTTCGATGCGGGAGATATCAAGCACGTCGTTGATCAACGCGAGCAGGTGCTTGCCAGCCTTCAGGATATGCTCGACTTCCTCGTGCTGGCTCACACTGAGCGGCTGGAGATCGAGCACCTGGCCGAAGCCAATGATCGCGTTCAGCGGCGTGCGGAGCTCGTGGCTCATCCGCGAGACGAACTCGCTCTTGGCGCGGTTAGCCCGTTCGGCGTCCTCCTGGGCACGCGCAGTCTCGGCGTCTGCGTCCTTGCGCTCGCTGATGTCACGGGTAGCGCTCTGAAACTCGCCTGGAGCTCCGGCTACCGGGCTGCTCAGCCTGCGCATCCTCGATTCCACCCACACGTACGTGCCGTCTTTACGTCGAGCCCGGTACTCGTAGGTGGCGGTGTCACCAGACCCAGCCATGAACGCGCCTACGCCGTCCCGAACCGCGGCCAGATCCTCGAGATGGACCCCCCACGAGTAGGCTTGGCCGACCATCTCTTCGGGCTCGTAACCGAACACCGAGCGGCTCGCCGGTGAGACGTAGCCAACGATGGCGTCAGAGGAGAACCGCCTGATCACGTCGCTCGAGTTCTCCGCCAGCAGCCGATAGCGCTCCTCGCTCTCGCGCAGCGCCTCCTCGGCTCGTCCGCGTGCCGTTCGCTCCTCGGCCTGCTTCGCCAGCAGCGCGTCGTGGTCCTCGCGGGCCTGCTCGCGATCATGCGCCGCATACTCACGGTCTATCGAGCCGCGGGCTCGGCTCTCAGCCGCTGCCACCCGGTCGGCAGCGGCACGCCTGCGGTCCTCGGACCCGCGGCCCACCCTCTTTGCGCGCACCTCCCCCGCTCCGTCGGCGTCGCGCGCGTCGAGCCGGCGATCGATCAGGTCGGCGGCATGATCGCGTGCCAACGCCGCCAGGTCGCGAGCGTGGCCGATCCGATCTCGATCTGCGGCCACGTCGGTCCGCTGGTCAGCGCCGTGCTGACGCTTCTGCCTGTTCCGATCACGAAGGTCACGCGTCAAACTGTGAATCCTGGGGTCGCTGCCCTGTGCGAGGTCGCGATCGCTGGCAGCCTGATCGGCTTCGGCCGCGGCCTGATCACTATCGGCCGCAGCCTGATCGCTCTCGGCCGCGGCCTGATCGGTCGCAGATGCCGTCTGGTCAGCATCCGCGCGGGTCTGATCACGATCAGTGAGCGCCTGGTTGGCCCTGATTGCCTCCGAAGGCTCGCCACTAACTTTCTGCGGCCCGCCCGTCGACCCCTTCGCGCCCTGAACGCGAGGATCGCCTGATGTTAGATCGACCACAGCGAACTCCTACCGCGAATTCCTACCGCTGCCGCCGGTTGCCGCAATCGTCCGCGTTGCATCCACCTTGGGACTCCTTGGCCGAAGGGCCAACCTCCGCAACGAACCGAAAGCCATGCAGCCAACCGCGTGACCGCTAACTCGTCTCGAGCTTTAGGACGGGTCTCAGCGCACCGATCCAAAACGCACCTGAAACTATCGACATCATACGCGCCCTCCCACACGCTTCTGCTATGAGCCCAGGGGCGGCCGGCCCAGTGGCCCCCAACGTTCCAAGAACTCGTGCCTTTGCACACGTTGTAGCCTGAAGAAAAGTCAATTGGCTAGGCGCGGGGATCTCTGAGACTCGCCGTGTGGCCGCGTGTGGAGGCCCGTTGTGAGCGACCCATCGTCAGCCGATCGTCCCCTGGACACGAACGGCGCGAACAACCGACAGCATGATCAGCGTCAGCCGAGCCCCCTCGGTACTACTGGAAGGGTCGCCGAGGGCCAGACTCTCGCTGGAAGGGAGCAGACGCTCGCCGATAGTGACCAAACGCTCGCGGACGCCGATCAGGCGGAAGCTGAGAGCGATCAGACGAGCGCCGATAGAGACCAGTCAGCGTCCGATCGCGATCAAGCCGCCAGTGATCGTGACCTCGCGCACGGCGTCGACGCCGCCGCGCACGAGATCAGCCGCGAGATCCGCCAGCGCACAGCGCGGCAGCGCCAGCAAACCGCCGCGGAGCGCCTTGAGAGCGCGACGGAGCGAGACGCGACCGCGCAGGCCCGTGATGCTGCGGCGCTTGCACGCGATCAGGCTGCTGCATCCCGCGACCTCGCGATGGGCCAAAGCGAGTACGAGCAGGATCACGGGCCTGCGCTCACGGACGCGGAGATCACGCTGCGCAGCGCCAAGCACCGCATGCACGCCTCCAAGGATCGCCAGCGAGCGGCCGGTGACCGTCAAGCCGCGGCACTGGACCGCGAGCAGGACGCGCGCGACCGGCTGCGAGCGCGCGAAGACCGCGAGGAGCTGGCGCGTTCGACCGCCGCCACCACCGAAACGAGCCGCCCACCAGCGCGGGCGCCAGAGCAGCTGGACTAGCAGACCTCGAGGTCGCCGAGCGCGATCCGGACGGCGCCGCGGCCGCGCGGGGAGGTCATGTAGACGGTTGAGTAGTCGCCCTTGCGGCGAGGCAGGGTGGTGATCTGGTCGATGTCGGTCTGGGTGAGACCGATCGTGTCGCGGCCGAGCAGGCTCAACTCCGAACTCAAGACCATGCGCGCCGAGATCAAGGCGTTCGCCACGCCGCCCTGAGAGGCGGCACACGGCCGCTTTTCTGCTCTCATTCAGTTGACCGCGGCGCGCTGGCTGGGGAAACCGTGCCCATGCAATCCCAGTGTGGTGGGTAGACAGGTCTAGGGCGCCCGCGGCCCCCACGAGTGACCATGACGACAACCTGTCCTCGCCGATGAGCCCAATGCCGATCAGGAGCGTCGGTCGCTACGAGCTGGTCGAGGTGATCGGACGGGGAGGAGCGGCGGTCGTCTATCTCGCTTATCAGACCGATCTGGGTCGGCGCGTGGCGCTCAAGGAGCTGGCGCCGTTCCAGGCCGCGGCGGACCCGAACTTCGCCGGGCGCTTCGCCGAGGAGTCGCGGGTCGCGGGGTCGCTCAGCCACCCGAACATCGTCACCGTGCACGAGTACTTCGAGTGCGAAGGCGTCCCCTTCATCGCCATGGAGTATCTGTCCCAGGGGTCGTTGCGCGCGTACGTGGGCACGCTCACGCTCGCCCAGATCGCCGGCGTCCTTGAGGGCGTGCTCGCGGGCCTCGCTCACGGTGAGAGCCGCGCCATCGTTCACCGCGACCTCAAGCCCGAGAACCTGCTGGTGACAGCCGACGGCCGGGTCAAGATCGCCGACTTCGGAGTCGCACGGGCGTACGCCGACGCCGTCACGCGACCGGTGGTGACGGCGGTCGGGACGACGATCGGCACCCCGGCCTACATGGCGCCCGAACAGGCGCTCGGACGCGAAGTAGGCCCGGGCGCCGACCTCTACTCGCTGGGCATCGTTGCCTGGGAGCTGCTGATCGGTCGCGTCCCCTTCGAGGAGAAGGACACGCCGGTCGCCGTCCTCTACAAGCACGTTCACGAGACGATCCCGCCGGTCCGCTCGGTGGCGCCTGACGTCGACCCGCGGATCGAGAAGTGGCTCGAACGGATGCTCGCCAAGGATCCAGGCGATCGCTTCCCCGACGCGGAAGCGGCGTGGGAGGAGCTCGAGGACGTCGTGCTCGAGCTCCTCGGCCCGCGCTGGCGGCGCGACGCGCGGCTCCCGGTGGTGGAAACCGCGGTGGCGGGCCGTCCCTTGACGCCCGCGGTGTTCAAGGATCCGCCGGGCGGCGCTCCGCTCCAGACCCCCCCGGAAGCGGACGTGCCACCGGTCGTCGACCCTGTCGGCGCGGAAAGCGACGGCACCGGCTCGCCGGGGCTGGTGCCCGACCCTTCGCTCCGTGCAAGCCTGGATGCACCGGCG
>JALYZL010000336.1 GCA_030948875.1 Actinomycetota bacterium | reverse complement strand
GCCCGCGCCACACGCCGCCGGCACCCCCTCATCGACACACACGCGATACTGGTGCGATGCCGCCGATCTCCCGTGGCTTTCGCGGTCGCCGCCGCCGGGACATCGATCCCGCGCGCATCCCGCCGGGGCAGTACGTGGTCGAGGACTTCCCGGTCCTCTCGGCCGGCCCGACACCGCGCACTCCGCTCGAGCACTGGACGTTCACGATCGAGGGGCAGGTCGACAAGCCCGTGAGCTGGAGCTGGGAGGAGCTGCTGGCGCTGCCGGCGGAGACGTTCACGGTCGATATCCACTGCGTCACCAAGTGGTCGAAGCTCGACACGGGGTGGACGGGCGTCTCGGTCGACACCATGCTCGAGGGCGTCACGACCGAGTCGCGCTACGTCACCGCGTGGTGCGACGGCGGCTACACAACGAACCTTCCGCTCGAGGACCTGACCAATGGGCGCGCCTGGGTCGCCTACCGCTTCGACGGGGCTCCGCTGCACCCCGAGCACGGCGGCCCGGCCCGGCTCCTGGTGCCCCACCTGTATTTCTGGAAGAGCGCGAAGTGGGTCCGCGGCCTGAAGCTGACGGCCACCGACGAGCCGGGCTTCTGGGAGGACGCCGGCTACCACAACCGGGGTGATCCGTGGAAAGAGCAGCGCTACTGGAACGACTGACTCGGGGTCGCGCGCCGATCGTCTGGCGCACGGTGACGGTGCGCGAGATCGTGCCCGAGACCGAGCAGGCGAAGACGATAATGCTCGACGTGCCCGGCTGGCCCGGGCATCTCGCCGGGCAGCATGTCGACCTGCGCCTGACGGCCGAGGACGGGTACCAGGCCGAGCGTTCCTACTCGATCGCCTCCGCACCCGAGAGCACGGGGCTCTCGCTCACGGTGGTCGTCTTCGACGACGGTGAGGTCTCTCCGTACCTGGTCGAGGAGCTGAGCGCCGGCGACCAGTTCGAGGTGCGCGGGCCGGTGGGGGGCTACTTCACGTGGCGCGTCGAGGACGGCGGGCCGCTGCTCCTCATCGCGGGCGGTTCGGGCTTGGTTCCCCTGATGGCGATGCTGCGCCACCACGCCGCCCAGCAGAGCACGGTGCCTGTGCGCTTGCTTGTCTCCGCGCGCCGCGCCGACGACGTGCTCTACCGCGAGGAGCTGGCGGCGCTGGGTCGCCGCCCCGGCGTCGAGGTGAGCTACACGCTCACCCGTGCGCAGCCGGCGGGCTGGGACGGCTTCGGCCGGCGCGTCGACGCTGAGATGCTGACCGCGGTCGGCCCGGGCCTGGCCGATCATCCACGGATCTTCGTGTGCGGCCCCACCGCGTTCGTCGAGTACGTCGCCGACCGGCTGGTCGAGCTCGGCCACCCGCCGGCCGCGATCCGAGCCGAGCGCTTCGGACCAACTGGCGAATGACATGAGCGAGGAAGCCCTCTGGCTCGACGGCAACGCGATCGCCGGGCTGCTGAGCGAGCTCTTCGGGGCCGAGCTCACGAGCACCGAGCGTGGCTGCCAGTCGTGCGGCGCCCTCTCGCTCCTGGGCGCTCACCGCGTGTACCGAGGCGCGGGAATCGTCGTCCGCTGCCCGGCTTGCGGTGACGTCGCGCTGCGCATCACCAGCCTCCCCGACCGCCACGTCGTCCTCCTCGCGGGCACGTGGACGCTCGAGCTACCGCGAGGCTAGGTTCTAACGTTGACGTGATCATTGCGCTGGATCGAGCGCGAGATCCCGGGCGCGCCCCGGGTAGCGCGGCTCCTCGCTTAGAGTTGCGCGCTTGGCGAGCTACGAGTTCCTGACTACTTGGTGCGTCGACGCCCCGATCGAGGCCGTCTTCGATGTCTTGCACGATGCGCGCGAATATCCGCGCTGGTGGAAAGGCGTGCAGAGCGTCGCCCTGCTCGAGCCGGGCGACGAGTCGGGCGTCGGCGAGCTCGACCATTTCGTCTGGCGCAGCGTGCTTCCCTACTCGCTCGGCTTCGACCTGCGCGTGATCCGCGTCGAGCCCCCATATCTGATCGAGGGGCTTGCTCATGGCGAGCTCGAGGGCGTGGGCACGTGGCGGCTATACGGGGGTCGGGGCACAGCAATCGTCTACGACTGGCGTGTGCAAACCACCAAGCGGTGGATGAACGCCTTCGGAGCACTCGCACGCCCGGCGTTCGCGTGGAACCACGATCTGGTCATGCGCCAGGGCGGCAAGGGGCTGGCCACCGAGCTGGGCGCGACCCTGCTGCTGCACGACTGACGCCCGGGGCCCGGTTCCCTCGCCGGCCCCGCGGTCCCATATGGGTAAATTCGATCGACATTATTTGATTTGATATACCTCCCCGCGCGTGCGCCGCCGCGCAATCCGTCGAGCCCGAGCCCGCCTCCCCCGGAAGGAGTCAGCCCATGAGCACCCCCGATCACGCCAGTCACGAGTCCACCGGCCCCGGCTACGCCTCCCCACAGTCCGCGCGCGAGCAGCCTCCCGAGCAAATCGTGTACGTCGCCGGGCTGTACGAGGGAACGGGTATCTATCGTCCGGACTTCATCGCCGTGATCGACGTCGACCGGGACTCGTCTAGGTACGGACAGATCGTCAACCGCACCGAGATGCCCAACGTCGGCGACGAATTGCACCACTTCGGCTGGAATGCCTGCTCCTCGGCGTGCCATTCGCAGCTCCAGCGCGACACGCTCATCGTCCCGGGCTTCCGCTCCTCCCGCATTCACCTCCTCGACGTCTCCGACCCGCGCGCCCCGCGGATCAAGAACGTGATCGAGGGCGAGGAGATCAAGGAGAAGCTCGGGCTGAGCGCGCCTCACACCGTGCACTGCATGCCGGGTGACATCGTGACCATCTCCATGCTCGGAGACGCGGACGGCAACGCTCCGGGTGGATTCGCCGTCCTCGACGCGCGCGACTTCTCGATCGCCGAGCGCTGGGAACGCGAGCCGAATGGCCTCGAGCTCATGTACGACTTCTGGTACCAACCGCGGCAGAACACGCTCGTCTCCAGCGAGTGGGGGGCGCCGAACACCTTCCAGGACGGCTTCGATCCCGCCGACGTGGGGACCGGGAAGTACGGGCGGCGCCTGCACTTCTGGGATCTCGAGCGCCGCGCGAAGGTGCAGACCATCGACCTCGGCGACGATGGCCTGATCCCGCTGGAGATCCGCTGGCAGCACGACCCCGACTCGGCCCAGGGCTTCGTGGGCGCGACGCTGTCGAGCAACATCCTGCGCTTCTCGCGCGACAACGGCGCGTGGGCCACCGAGAAGGTGATCGACGTCGCCAACGAGGAGCTCGAGGGCTGGCCTCTCCCCGGCGGCGTGCCCGGCCTGATCACTGATCTCGTGCTCTCGCTCGATGACCGCGACCTGTTCTTCTCTAACTGGCTGCACGGCGACCTGCGCCACTACGACGTCTCCGATCCGCGCAATCCCGCGCTCCGCTCCCAGGTCTGGCTCGGAGGGCTGCTCGGGCGCGACGGCGGCCATCCCAAGGCATCGGCCGCGCTCACCGGCGGTCCGCAGATGCTCCAGACGTCGCTCGACGGCGAGCGCGTGTACGTCAGCAATTCCCTGTACTCGACCTGGGACAACCAGTTCTACCCCGACCTCCGCGGCTGGCTGACCAAGCTCGACCGCCAAGCCGACGGAAGCTACGCGCTCGATCCCGAGTTCCTCGTCGACTTCCACGAGCAGGCCGACGGCGCCCGCCCGCACGAGATCCATCTGCCGGGCGGCGACTGCACCACGGAGATCTTCCAGTAGACCGGCTCTTCTAGCATCACCAGAGATGGTGGTGCGGCCCATCACGCCCGAGCAGACCCGCCCGCTGCGCCAGGCGATCCTTCGCCCTCACGAGACGGTTGAGGCGCTCGCCGCGCCCGTGGCCGCGGGGCGGGCGGTGCCGTGCTCGACGTCCTGGTGAGACACGCGCTCGCCGAGGGCGCGCGGCGCCTCTGGTGCAACGCCCGCACGCCTGCCCGCTCCCTGTACGAGCGCGCCGGCTTCGACCTAATCTCAGACGAGTTCGACCTCCCCGGGATCGGCCCCCATGTGGTGATGGAACTACACGAACAGGAGCATCGATGAAACGCCGCAAGCTTGGATCACGGCGCGCCCACGCGCTTGACGTCTCGAACCTCGGGCTCGGATGCATGGGCATGTCCGCCTTCTACGGGTCCGCCGATGAGGACGAGGCGATCGCCACCATCCGGCGCGCCCTCGCGCTCGGGATCGACTTCCTGGACACCGCCCAGCTCTACGGGCCGATGACCAACGAGGAGCTCGTCGGCCGCGCGATCAAGGGTCATCGCGAGGAGTATGTGATCGCCACCAAGTTCGCGCGCCGGATCGAGCCCACCACCATCCCCGGCGAAATGTCGACCATCGGCCCGCTCGACGGCTCGGCCGAGCACGTCATGAGGTCGATCGAAGGTTCGCTGCAGCGGCTCGGCACCGACTACGTCGACCTCTACTATCAGCACCGCGTCGACCCAGGCGTGCCCATCGAGGAGACGGTGGGAGCGATGGCCGAGCTCGTCCGCGAGGGCAAGGTGCGCCACATCGGGCTGAGCGAGGCCGGGCCCGAGACGATCCGGCGGGCCCATGCCGTTCATCCGATCACGGCCGTGCAGACCGAGTACTCGCTGTGGACGCGAGAGCCCGAGGCTGAGATCTTGCCGACGTGCCGGGAGCTGGGAATCGGGTTCGTGGCCTACTCGCCGCTCGGCCGGGGCTTTCTCTCCGGGCGCTTCAACTCGCCCGAGGAGCTCGACGAGAACGACTTCCGGCGCAACGGACCCCGCTTCACCGGCGAGAACCTCGAGGCGAACCGCCGGGTCGCCGCCAAGGTGGCGGAGCTCGCCGACGAGAAGGGAATCACCCCTGCCCAGCTGGCGCTCGCGTGGGTCCTCGCCCAGGGCGAGGACATCGTCCCCATCCCGGGCACCAAGCGGCGCACGTACCTCGAGGAGAACGCCCGCGCCGTCGACGTCGAGCTCACCGAGGAGGATCTGGCGCGGATCGAGGCCGAGCTGCCCCCAGTGTCCGGCGAGCGCTACGACCAGGCCGGGATGGCGTCCGTGAACCTGTAGGTCGCGGGGGGCCTCGGCGCCGGGAGCCGGTCGCTGTGATGCTGCGCAGGAGGTACGGCCCGAGCGTGAGCGCGAACGCAGTCGACAGGTGCTGCAGGTCGCCCAGGACACGCACGCCCCCAACCACGGGGAAGCAGCGCCGGGCATCGCAGAAAAACGGAGTGAAGTCGACGAGATGTACGCGCGGCGATCGTGACTCCGAGGCTGCGGCTGCCTCGGAGTCGTAGGTGAGCACCGTCGAGCGCGGCTGCGCGCAGCGCGTGTCGGCGGGCACGTGCTGCGCCAGCGCGCTACCCACGCAGGCGGTCTCGCTGAGAGCGGCGTGAGGCACGTCACGGATCACGAAGATCGCATGTACCCAGGGGGGAAGTGACCGCCAAATCTGCTGGAACCCGGCCTGTGCGGAGGTCACGAAATACCGTCGATCCGCACCCGAGATCACAACCGTCGATATCTCGGGATGGTCCCAGAGCCAGGCCCTCACCGCCTGGTCCCAGAGGTGGCAGTTGTCCTGGTATGAGCCGACCACGGCCATGAGCGCATCAGAGAAGCCACAGCCGTTATGGATGTAGGCGAGCCCAAGCCAGTGCTCGGCTAGCGCCACATACTCCATCGCCGGCTCTAGAGCGGCCGCGTGGCTGTCTCCGATGACCGCGACGGTTCCGCGAGCCCGGGCCGGCTCGACGCCAAAGCTGCAGAGGGTGATCGGGCTGCCATTCCCGCCCCTGCAGAACCCCGACGGAACGAGCGGCTGCTCGCTGGGCGTAGGAAACACCACGTACCTCAAGGCCGGGTTCGTACAGGGATGCTCGGGATCGCGCGAGGCGGCGCCCCAGCACTTCACGAACTGGATCGGAAGCGACAGTCGCCGTGTCGCAGCCGTGCCGGGCGACCCGCTTGGCCCGATGCCCTCAACCGTGAACTCATACACCCCAGGATCCAGGTTCTCGTATGACTTCGGGGATGTGCATTCCACGAGGTGCGGAATCTTGCCCGTAGGCCCCAGCCCACACATGAATGCGCTCGTCGGACCGACAGCCGTGAACCGAAAGCTCACGACATGCCGGTCCGCGTCGATGGTGACACCCGTGATCTGAGTCGGTGGAGTGAGCGCTACCACTGAGCCCGCGGAAGCACAAGCGCCGATCGTGAGCACACCCAGTACGAGCGCGCATACCGCGCTGTACCTGGCGCTTGCGCGAAGCTGCCCCAGGAGCACCCTACCCCACCCCCTCCACCCGCCGACCCTCCTCCAGGTAAACGCACCGCTGCTTCCCCGCCGCAGCCCGTACCCGCCGCCGCAGCGGGCCGCTCAGGAGCAAGAACGCCTCCTCGAGCGAGACGAACCGGTGCTCGAGGATCTCGCCGTCTTGGGGCGTCACAACGCTCAGCGCCTCGTCGCTAAACGCTCCGCAGTCGAAGAGGAACCGCACCCCGCCCGGCCGGTAGCGGTCGGGGCGCGGACGCAGGAAGTCGACGGCGGCGAGGCGACCGAACTCCACGCGCAGACCGCACTCCTCGAAGGTCTCGCGCCGGCACGCGTCCCAGGGCGACTCGCCGTCGGCATCTATCTGGCCCCCGGGGATCGTCCACTTGGGCTTGTAGCTGGGCTTGAGGATGAGGAGCCGTCCCGACTGGTCGAAGAGCATGGCGCCGGCCGAGGCGGCGATCTTCGGGGGCCCGTAGGCAGCCTCGGCCATGAGTGACCCTACGCGCGGGCCCCGGCGCCCGCGAGCTCGACGCCAAAGCGCGAGAGCGTGGCCCCGAGCGAGGCCGTCATCGCCCGCCGGATGAACAACGCATCGATGACCGGGGTGAGGATCGAGCGTTGCTTCAGCTCGTACTCGAGCGCCAGCTCCATCCCGACGCCGCCGTCGAGCTCGTGGAAGGCCACGCTCTGCCGTCCCCGGATCGAGTCGTCCTGAACCTCGACCGTCTGGCCGACGAGCGGCTCGTAGCGAACCACGAGCTCGACCACGCGCCCCCTGCCCGCCGGATTCGATTCCCACGTGACCTTGGCGCCGGCCCGCGGCCATTCGCCTTCGAGCTCGGTCACGCGGCTGAGGCCGTCGATCCAGGCCGGCCAGCGCTCGGTGTCATACCACCGGGACTCCGCTTCGGAGACCGAGGCCGCGAAGGAGTCCTCGGCGCTCGCCCGGCGCATCGGCGCTCGAGGAGCTCGGCGCGGATCACCTCGACGCTCGCGGCGACGGCGTCGAGGTGAGGAGCGAGCCGACCCGCCAGATGCGCCCGCTCCTCGTCCCCAGCGGGCGTGATCCGGTAGTAGCGCCGGCCCCGCGCTCCCGGCAGCTCCCACTCCCCCGCAACCAGGCCCCGGGCCTCGAGCGAGCACAGCAGCGGGTACATGGTGTTCGGGTTGACCGCCACCGTGCCCGCAGTATCCCCGCGAAGCGGGTGCGCGGTGCCGGGCCCGGCGACTGCGGGAGGCAACTGAAAACCCATGCAGGCGCGATTATCGCTCGCGCGGTGGACCCAGGAGTACTACCCTGCCTCCAGACCCCGATGTCAGATTCGCTTCCCGAGGAGATCAAGCCGTACATCAACATTTCCTCGAAGGCGTACGAGCACCCGGCCGACCGGGCCGCGACGGCGGCGCTGAAGTCGATTCCGATGCTCGACAAGGTCGTCCGCAAGCTCATCGAGTGGCGCTATGAGCGCGCGCTGCGCCAGCTCTACCTAGGCAACTCGATCAAGGCCGGTGAAAGCCAGCTGCCCGACCTATGGTCCTCGCACATCGGCGTCTGCCGCATCCTCGACATGCCGAAGACCTACGACCTCTATGTGACTGGCAGCATCGAGAACAACGCGATGGTCATCGGCTCGGGAGACCCGATGGTCGTCTTCGGCGCAGGCCTTTACCAGCTCCACGATGCCGGCGAGCGGCGCTCCGTGCTCGCGCACGAGGTCGCGCACATCCTCTCCGACCACGTCCTCTACCTCACCGCGCTCCAGATCCTCCTGCGCGCCGGCGGCGGCCTGCCGCTGGCGCTCGGGCTCCCCTGGCAGGCGGTCAAGGCGGTGCTCCTCGAGTGGGCGCGCGCGACGGAACTGAGCTGCGATCGAGCCGAGGCCCTGGTGGTCCGCGATCCCAGGATTGTCTGCCGCTCCCTGATGGCGTTGGCGGCCGGGATCCCCTCAAAGGAGCTCGACATCGACGCCTTCCTCCGCCAAGCGATGGAGTACGAGAACTGGGACGACCCGTCCGATCGCGTCCGCCGATTCTTCCAAGAGATAAACGTCACCCACCCGTACGCGGTGCGCCGGGTCTCCGAGGTCATGAAGTGGGTCCAGTCGGGCGACTACGACCGCATCGTAGACGGCGACTACATCCGCCGCGACGACGAGCGCGAGGTCCGCGAGGAGGCGGGCGACGCGATGGAGTTCTATGCCGAGCGCTTCCGCTCGATGTTCCAAGAGGTCGGCGACAACGTCACCAAGCTCGGCGCGCAGGTGGGCGGGATGGCCGAGCAGATGGCGGAATGGATACGCGGGCGCGGGGGCGGCTCCGGTCCGCCCCCCGACGAGAACGGCCCGTAAGGAGCATCGCCCGGCGGATTTGGCTCTGCCAATTCCGCAATGGAATTGGCACGGATGCCGATTCCACAGGCTCTGCCGAATTCCACGGTGGCCTACCCTGTGTGCAGATGAGCGAGGCCGAGACCACGACCGCCCCATGGGACGGCGGCGGCACGCTTGAGCATCCTCCCGCAATCGTCGTCCGCGGCCTCGAGAAGTCCTTCGGCGACGTGCACGCGGTGCGCGGCGTCGACTTCGAGGTGGAGATGGGCGACGTCTTCGGCTTCCTCGGTCCGAACGGGGCGGGCAAGACCACGACCATCAACATGTGCTGCACGCTGACCAAGCCCCCGGGCGGCACTGCCCGCGGTCTCTTGCACTCCCCACGCGTGCTCTTCCTCGACGAGCCGACGATCGGGCTCGACCCCCAGACGCGTCGCTCGATCTGGAGCTACATCCGCACGCTCAAGGAGAGCGAGGAGATCACCATCTTCATGACCACGCACTACATGGACGAGGCGGAGTGGTGCGATCGAATCGCCATCATGGACCAGGGCGTGATCGTCGCGCTCGACTCGCCCGCGGCGCTCAAGGCGCAAGTCGGGGCGGACCGGATCCGGATCGAGACCGAGGATGATCAAGCCGCGATCGCCTCGCTCCGCGACCGGTTCGGCGTCGAGGCGGTCATCTCCGAGGGCGCGGTGACCTTCCGGATCGCGTCAGGGGAGAAGTTCGTGCCGCGGCTCGTCGCCGAGCTCGGGGTCCCCATCCGCTCGGTCAGCGTCTCGCGTCCGACATCAGCCCGCTCGCCCAGCGCGTGCTCGACCCCGGCGTCACCTGGTGGGGCTGGCACGTTCCTGCGGTGCTCGAGGCGGGAATCATCATCGCCCTCGGTCTCGTGATGCTGGGGATCGCGATCTGGGAGTTCAGCACCGCGGACTGAGCGCGGTTGTGACAAATATCACCGGCTTCGGACCCTTGAGGGCAATAGGTTGCACGGTGGATGGGCCTGCGGCTCGCATCATCAATCAGCACCGGAGGGCTCTCGGCCTCGCCGGGATGCTGGGGAGCGCGTGTGCGGGTTCTGGGGGCATGTCCGCCATGGTCGGGCGATCAAGCTTAGGGGGGCCTTGGCTTGATTGGCGGACGCGGCATGATCCTGGGCGATGCGGGGGCGCATCGCCTGGGATATTCCGCCGTGCCGCGGAAGTGACCCTGACCTGGTGAGAAGAAGAGGGCCGCCTCGGCGGGGCGGCCCTCTTCGTATTCCGATTTCGAGCGCGCCTCAGGCGACGGCGGGTGCGGGCTCCTCGACGCGGCGCGGAAGCAGCGTCTCCCGGGCGATGACCAGACGCTGGATCTGGGCGGTGCCTTCGTAGAGCTGGAGGATCTTCGCGTCGCGCATGAGCTTCTCGACCGGGTAGTCCTTGATGAACCCGTAGCCGCCGTAGACCTGGACGGCGTCGGTGGCGACCTCCATCGCCGAGTCCGCCGAGAAGCGCTTGGCGTGCGAGGACTCGAGCGTGTTGCGGCGGCCCTGATCGAGGAGGACGGCCGAGTTCCACGTCGCCAGGCGCGACATGTGGACCTTGGTCGCCATGTCGGCGATCATGAACTGGATCGCCTGGTGCATGGCGATCGGGACGCCGAACTGAACCCGCTCCTTGGAGTACGCGATGGCGAACTCCATCGCCGCGCGGGCGACGCCGGTGGCCATGGCGGCGACGCCGGGCCGCGTGCGGTCGAGCGTCATCATCGCGATCTTGAAGCCCTTGTTCTCCTCGCCCACGAGGTGGTTGAGGGGAATCTCGATGTCGTTGAAGGAGATGGTGGCGGTGTTCGATGCCCGCTGGCCCATCTTGTCTTCCTTCTTGTCGACGACGACGCCGGCGTCACGCGGGACGATGAAGCAGGAGATACCGCGGTGACCGGCATCGTTGTCGGTCTTGGCGTAGACCGTGTACCAGTTGGCGTAGCTGCCGTTGGTGATGAAGCACTTGGATCCGTTGATGACCCACTTGTCGCCTTTGCGGACGGCGTTGGTCTTCATCCCGGAGACGTCGGACCCCGCGTCGGGCTCGGTGAGGCAGAACGAGGCGAGCAGCGGAGCCTCGCTCAGGCGTCCGAGATAGTCCTTCTTCAGCTCCTCGGAGGCGGCCAGCGCGACCGGAGCGGTGGCAAGACCGTTGCACGACAGCGAAGTGCCGATGCCCGAGCAGCCCCACGCGATCTCCTCTTCGATGATGCAGCCGTCGAGGTAGCTCAGGCCCGGACCGCCATAAGCCTCGGGCAGGTGGCCGTTCATCAGCCCCAGCTCCCAGGCCTTCTCGATGATCTCCTGCGGCCACGTGCCGTCCTTGTCGTACTCCCAGGCGACCGGCCGGATTTCCTTCTGGGCGAAGTCGTGCGCGAGGTCTCGCATGCTCTTCTGCTCGTCGGTGAGCGTGAAATCGACCACGGTTGATGGCTCCTTGAAAGTGTGGTTTCGGGCTAGATTGACTAGTCAGTCAACCTGCTTCCATAAGGGTACCGGATCGCGCCAGGACCGCCAACAGGAACGGCTTTCCGCCCCGGGGAGGCGAGGCTGGATCCATGTCAGACTTTGCCCCATGTCAGGGATCCAGGATCTGTTCTGGCCCGTGCTCTGGATCGTCACTGGGCTCAGCGCCGTCGTCGCCCTGATCGCGCTCGTGAGCAGCGGCAAGCCGTGGGAGGAATTCGGCCGTGGTCGCCTGGTCATGGACCGCGACAGCGCCCAGGCGGCCGGACCTCAGCTCGCCGCGTCGCCGGCTGCCCTGCGCGAGCGGGACGAGGAGATCCGCGAGTTCCTCGCGGCGCGCAACGAGCGCCGGCGCCGGCGCGGCGAGGCCCTCATGGACGTGGAGGCCGAGCTGCGGCGGCTGACCGCCCCGCAGGTGCGCGAGTGCGCGATCGACGACGGCATCCGCGCCGAGATCCGCGACCTGGTCATCGCCCGCAACCACCGCCGTGCCCGAGCCGGCAAGCCCCAGCTCGATGTCGAAGCGGAGATCGAGCGGGAGATCGCGCAGCTTGGCCAGATCTGATGCTCCGCTCGACTCCGGCGGAGCTCGAGGGGCTGAGCGAGCTCACGGGAGCGGACGCGCTGTAGGCTGATCCCCGCATGGCCGATCTACGACGCTTCGAGCCCGACGAGCTCATGATCCGGCCAGGGACCTACTTCAATCCTCAGACCGAGATCCTCATCGTCGTCGACGACTCCCCCGAGCTCGACGCGGAGATCTTCGACGAGGAGGCTGAGGGCCCCGAGTGGGTCCTGATCTCAGACGAGGTCCCCGTCGACGAGCACCAGCGCGACGAGCTCGTCGAGGCCTTCCAGATTCGCCGGCATCCGGGCGCCATGACCGCGCACGCCGAGGACGAAGAGGAAGACGAGGCCGAGCCAGATGAGCTCGAGCCGGACGAAGAGGTCGAGCACGAGTAGGGCCTGCGCGGCCCAAGCCCTGCAAGATTCCCCTCACGGCCTGACTCGGCAAGCGCGCCGCGCGTAGCATTGGCGTGGTGCGTAGGCGCCTGTTTGGCCCGCTCGTCACGGTCGCCTGCATCGTCGGCATGCTCGGTGGTGCATCGACCGCCGGCGCCGCCCCCGTGCTCGTGCTCGACCGTGGGGGCCACGCCGTCGTGCGCCAGAACCCATTCCTGCCCGCTGCTTCGCTGACCCCGGTGCCGGCGCCCGTGCCCGGTCGCCAGGCCGGACCGTTGGCCCGCGTGACCGGGGACGCGCGCCGCAGCGCTCAGGTCACCATCGGCTCGACCCTCGCGCAGCTGTACCGAAGCGGGCAGATCGACGCGCCCGCGTACGGCAGCGACCACGCCATCCTCGAGGCGGCCATCCACACGGCGGCGCGCCTGAGGAGCACGCGCGCGGTCGAGCTCTACAGCGTGCTCACCAACATGCACGACATGGCGGTCGCCGGCGAGCTGACGCCATCGCGGCTGCCCGTGCTCTTCCTCACGCTCGACCACAACCGGCAATGGTGGTCGACGGGCCCCCTGCTCGCGTCCGCTCAGCGGGTCCAGTTCGCCGGTTCGCAGCTCGTGTGGGAGTACTACCCGGGGCAGGGGATCGAGCTCCAGGTGCTCGGGAGCTTTGGCGAGGCGGACGGCTTCTACACCGGCGGGCCGTCGTACTACTCGAGGCTCCGCCGGCTGATGTCCGAGATCATCCCGCTGGCGGTGAAACGCGGCGGCGGCCTCGCCTGGGAGTACTACTTCAACTTCGATGGCGGCCGGCCACCCTGGGTCAGCGCGATGGCGCAGGGAACCGCTCTCGAGGCGCTGACGCGCTCCTCTGAGGCGTTCCAGGATCCCTCCTACCTTACGGTCGCCGCTCACGCGCTACCGCTCTTCTCCACCGCTCCGCCCGCCGGGGTGAGGGTCCCGACGCCCCTCGGCGCCCGCTACCTGCAGTACTCATTCGCCGGCGTGTCGATCGTCAACGCGTTCCTCCAGACCCTGATCGGCCTCTACGACTACGCGCACGTGAGCGGCAGCGCCGTGGCCCGGCGGCTGTTCAACGCCGGTAACGCCGAAGCGCTGGCCGAGGTCCCGCACTTCAACACCGGCGCGTGGTCGCTCTATCAGCCCGGCCTGGAGGACACGCTCAGTTACCACCAGCTCGTCACCGGGTTCCTGCAGGAGCTGTGCTCGCGCACGCATGCGAGCACTTACTGCACCACCGCGCACGATTTCCAGAAGGACCTGACCACGCCACCGGTGCTCTCGCTCAAGACCCATCGCTCGCGCGTCGGTGTGCTCACCGATGTCCACTTCTGGCTCTCGAAGGAGTCGCACGTGGGCATCGTCGAGATCCTGGGCGGAACGACGATCTTCGCGACGAGCGCCGAGCTCGGATACGGAAGCAACACGTTCGGCATCCCCACGCCGCGGCAGCCCGGAACCTACACGGTGCGCCTGGCCGCGACCGACCTGGCCGGAAACTTCAGCCGGATCGTCGGGTCGCTCGACGTGGCCCCCGCGCCGGGGCGCTCCGTTGGCAAACGGCACTGACGGGAGGCGCCGGCGCGGCGCGGCGCCGGACGACGCCCTCGTAGAC
>JALYZL010000274.1 GCA_030948875.1 Actinomycetota bacterium | reverse complement strand
GCCCACCCTTGACGCGAACCCCCCGAACCGCCACAGTGAGAAGTAGCACTTCTCACTTCCCGCCCGACCCGCCACCACCTCTCCCGTTATGGCCCGCGACGCCGCCACGACCAGCCTCCTTCGTCCGCTCGCCGAGGACCTCGAAACCCGTCGCGCTCAGATCAAACACGGCGGCGGTGCTGAAAAGATCGCGGCCCAGCATGCCGCGGGCAAGCTCACGGCGCGAGAGCGCATCGCCCTGCTGCTCGACGAGGACACGTTCGTGGAGCTCGGGATCCACGGCCGGCCGCATAGCTCGCAGCGGGCGATGGACGGCAAGGAGGCCCCGGCCGACGGGGTGATCACCGGCTACGGGAAGGTGAACGGGCGGCTCACCGCGGTGGCGGCCTACGACTTCACGGTCATGGCCGGCTCGATGGGGATGACCGGTGAGCTCAAGGTCACGCGCCTGCGCGAGCTGGCGCTGACCAAGCGGATCCCGTTCGTGTGGCTGCTCGATTCCGCGGGCGCCCGGATCCAGGAGGCCATCGGCTCGCTGTTCGCCGGCTCGGGGTTCCTGTTCCGCGAACAGGTGGTGATGAGCGGCGTGATCCCGCAGGTGGCGGCGCTGATGGGTCCCTGCGCGGCGGGGACCGCGTACATCCCCGGGCTGGCCGACTTCGTCCCCATGGTCAAGGGCCGCGGCTCGATGGCCCTGGCCGGCCCCCACCTCGTCCGCGCCGCGATCGGCGAGGAGGTTACCCAGGAGGAGCTCGGCGGATCGCGGGTGCACTGCCGCAAGTCCGGAGTCGGCGACCTCGAGGTCACCGACGACCCGGAGTGCATCGCGACGATCAAGGAGTACCTGAGCTACTTCCCGCAGCACTGCGAGGAGCCGCCTCCGACGAGACCCACGCAAGACCCGGTCGAGCGCCAAGACGAGGAGCTCCTCGACGTCCTCCCCGACTCAAACCGCCTGGCCTACGACATGTACGAGGTGATTCGCCGGATCGTCGACGACGGCGTCTACTTCGACCTCAAGCCCCAGTGGGCGAAGACGATCATCACCTGCCTGGCGCGCTTCGGCAGCCGCGCGGCGGGCATCGTCGCCAACCAGCCTCGGCACCTCGGCGGCATCCTCGACAACGACTCGGCCGACAAGGCGGCGCGCTTCATCAACCTGTGTAACGCGTACGGCATCCCGCTGGTGTTTCTCATGGATGTGCCCGGCTTCATGGTCGGCAGCAAGGTCGAGGAGGCGGGGATCATCCGGCACGGCGCGAAGATGCTCTACGCCACCGCGAACGCGACGGTGCCCAAGATCACCGTGGTCCTGCGCAAGGCCTACGGGGCCGGGTACTACGTGATGTGTGGGCGCGCCTACGAACCTGATCTCCTCGTGGCCTGGCCGTCGGCCGAGATCAGCGTGATGGGGGCCGAGGGCGCCGTCGAGATCATCTTCCGGCGCCAGGTCGACGAGGCCGAGGATCCGCAGGCCAAGCGCGCCGAGCTGATCGAGAGCTTCCGGGAGATCATCGACGTCTACGTCGCGGCCGGCAACGACATGATCGACGACGTGATCGACCCGCGCGAAACGCGGCCGACGATCTGCCGAGCGCTCGAGATGGCGGCCGGCAAGCGGATCGAGCGGCCGTGGAAGCGCCAGGGCGTGGTGCCGGTGTGAGAAGAGTTGTGCCGGTGGCGCTCGTTGCGCTCGTCTCGCCGGATGCGGAAGCGGCACGGAGATGGTGAGCACGATGAAGATCTCACCATGACCCTCGACGATCCCGCCGTCATCACCTGCGCGATCTCCGGCTCGATCGCCAACCGCGAGCAGTGCCCGGCGATCCCCTACACGCCCGCCGAATACGCCGCCGAGGCACGCCGGATCGTCGACGAGGGTGGCGTCCACATCCACATTCACGCGCGGAGCCGCGACGGCGCGCCGAGTTACGAGCCCCGAGATTTCGTAGCCATCAAGGAGGCGATCACAGCAGAGGTTGGGGATCAGGCGATCATCAACTTCTCGACCGGCACCATCGGCGTCCCCGTGGCCACGCGCATCGCCTACCTCGAAGCGGGCCGGCCCGAGGTCGCGGCGCTCAACATGGGCTCGCTCAACTACGCCAAGTACTCGCGCAAGCGCAAGGACTTCGTCTTCTCGTTCGTCTTCGCCAACCCGTTCGAGGAGATCATCGAGCTGCTCGAAGCGATGCGCCGGCTCCACATCAAGCCCGAGCACGAGTGCTTCGACCTCGGCCACGTGGGCTCGCTGGCGCCCTTGCTCGACATGGGCGTGCTCGAGCCGCCCTTGCATGCCGACTTCGTGATGGGGGTGGTCGGCGGCGTCCCCGCGACGGCGCGCAATCTCGCGGCCATGGCGGACAACCTGCCGAAGGGCAACCAACACTGGGGCGTGATCGGGATCGGCCGCGAGCAGTGGATGCTCGTGGCCGCGGCGCTCACCCTCGGCGGCTCCGTCCGCGTCGGCCTCGAAGACAACTTCTATCTCCCCGACGGCCACATGGCCCGCTCCAACGGCGAGCTCATCGCCAAGGCCCGGCAGATGGTTCAGGATGCCGGCCGCCGGCCCGCCACCGTCGCGGAGGCACGCGAGCTCCTCGGGATCCGGGGTCGCCGATGACGCTGCCACTCGAAGGACTGCGCATCCTCGACCTCTCGCGGCTCTTTCCCGGCGACTTCTGCTCGCTGGTCCTCGCCGACTTCGGCGCCGACGTGGTCAAGGTCGAGGACGCCGGCATGGGCGACTACGTCCGGTGGGCGCCGCCACACTACGAGGGGGTCGAGAAGAGCGCGGCCGGTGCCCCGTTCCTCGGCCTCAATCGCGGCAAGCGCTCAATCCGCATCGACCTCAAGACTGAGCCGGGCAAGGAGGTGCTGCGGCGGCTAGCCAGGGACGCCGACGTCCTCCTCGAGTCCTTCCGCCCGGGCGTGCTCGACCGCCTCGGCGTCGGCTACGAGCGCCTGCGCCAGGAGAACCCGGGCATCGTGTACTGCGCCATCACCGGCTACGGCCAGGACGGTCCGGCCCGCGAGCGCGCGGGCCACGATATGAACTACTTGGCCCTGAACGGGATCCTCGGCCTCACCGGCGAGGCGGACGGCCCGCCCGTCCAGGCCGGCGCCCAGATCGCCGATCTAGGCGGCGCGCTGATGGCGGCGATTGGGATCCTCGTGGCGCTGCGCGAGCGCGAGCGTTCGGGCCTCGGGCAGTTCGTCGACTGCTCGATGTTCGACGGCTCCCTGTCCGCGCTGGCGATGGTCGCGGCGGTCGCCTTCGCCTCCGGTCGCGCCGACCGGCGCGGCGAGAACGTGCTCGCGGGCCGACTCATCTGCTACCGCCCGTACCGCTGCGCCGATGGGCACGTCACCCTCGGTGCGCTCGAGCCGAAGTTCTGGAAGGCCTTCTGCCGCGGGGTCGAGCGCGAGGACCTCGAGGGCAGCGCCTTCGAGGCACCGGGCTCGGACGCGCACCGTGAGCTGGAGGAGATCTTCCTCGCGCGCACGCGCGAGCAATGGCGCGCGTTCGCCGACGAGCACGACTGCTGTCTCGAGCCCGTGCTCGACCTCGACGAGGTCCTCCGCTCCGAGCTCGTGCTCGCGCGCGGGATGGTCGTCGAGCTCGCCCAGCCTGGCGCCGAGCATGGCGCGCAAGCGCGCTTGGTCAAGCTCCTCGGCACCCCGATCAAGCTCGGCCGCACGCCCGCCGACCCCACCCGCGCGCCGGGTCCGAGCCTCGGCGAGCACACCGAGGAGGTGCTCTCCGAGGCCGGGTTCAGCGCGGACGACGTCGCCGAGCTGATACGCATGGGCGCGGTCGCGGGCGCAAACGCGGCGCCCCAGGGCTCGTTCCTGGCATGACCCGGACCGAGGGGATGCTCAAGATGTCAGAGCTCGCCGAGCGCTCTGGAGTGAGCGCGGGGACGATCAAGCACTACCTGCGCGAGGGGCTGCTGGGCGGGGAGGACGAGGTCTTGCGGACGAGCCGGAACATGGCTTACTACCCCGAGGGCTTCGTCGAGCGGATCCACCTGATCAAGCGCCTCCAGGAGCAGCGGTTCATGCCTCTGCGGCTGATCCGGGACCTCGTCACCGGCGATCCCGAGCGGGCGGCCCGGCTGATCGAGATCGAGGACCGGATCCTCGACCGCGCGATCGCGGCGGGGGAGGGCTCGCGCGTCTCCCGAGCCCAGGTCCGCAAGGAGTACGACGTCCCCCAGAACGTCCTCGAGCGCCTCGAGGAGCTCGGCGTCCTCACTCCGGGCACGCAGGTCTACGACGCCGACGACGTCAAGATCATCGAGGCCATCAGCCGCTTTCGCGCCGGCGGCTACGACGAGGCGATCGGCTTCACCGTCTACGACACCCTCCGCTACCGCGAGGCGCTCGAGCCCCTGGTCGAGGAGGAGGTGCGTGTGCTCCTCGATCGCCTGGCCGGCGAGGTCGAGGTCGAGCGCGCCGTTGCGATCATCGCCTCGGGGGCGGAGCCGTTGCGCGAGCTGATCGGGGCCATGCATTCGAAGCTGCTGCTAACCGCCTTGCGTCGCGCGCGCGGTATTGGCGGGCGCTAAGGGGGGCGTCCATCACGAGCCGCGAGTTTTCACGGCGAGCAGCAGCGCCAGAGGGTCCCGGGAAACTCGCAACCTGCTTGCGGGTCCGGCGTAGCTGGCGCCGCTCGGGCAGATCGTCTCGATCCCAGGTGAAGGTCGGAGAGCCGGCCGGGCCGGGGCGCGCCGAACGCCCCACCGTGCGGGGAAGGCGGCATCGTTTACCGCTCCAACACGGCCGCCGCTATGCTTGCGCGAGAGTGATTGACTGACTGGTCAATCGAGCAGTCACGGCCGACCCTGGAGAGGGCTCGATGCGCGTTGCAGCGGTGCAACTCAACTCCACGGACGACATCAAGCGTAACCGCCGCACGGCCGATCGTCTCGTCCGCACGGCGGTGACGAACGGTGCCGAGCTCGTGGTCCTGCCCGAGAAGTGGAACGTGCTCGGGACCGAGGAGCAGATGACCGCCGCCGCCGAGCCGCTCGACGGGCCGACGATCGCTTGGGCGCGCGAGCTCGCCGCCGAGCTCGCCATCGACCTCTTGGCCGGTTCGATCGTCGAGCGCGCCGAGGGTCGCGAGAAGACGCTGAACACCAGCGTTCACGTCGGCCCCGACGGCGAGATACGTGCCGTGTACCGCAAGATCCACATGTTCGATGTCGAGCTGGACGGAACCGTCTATCGCGAGTCGGACGGCGAGGAGCCCGGCGAGGAGATCGTGGTCTCCGAGCTCGCGGGCGGGGTAGTGGCCGGCATGAGCATTTGCTACGACGTGCGCTTCCCCGAGCTCTACCGCATCCTCGCGCTCCGCGGCGCCGAGATCATGGTGATCCCGGCTGCCTTCACCCTGGTCACGACGCGGGACCACTGGGAGACGCTGCTGCGAGCCCGGGCGATCGAGAACCAGTGCTTCGTGGTCGCCGCGAACCAGATCGGACCACACCCGCCGGGCGACCGCTGCGGCGGTCGCTCGCTGATCGTCGATCCCTGGGGCCTTCCGCTCGCGATGGCCTCCGACGGCGAAGTGGCGATCGTCGCCGAGCTTGACCTCGGCCGCCTGCGCGACATTCGCCGCACGCTGCCCTCGCTTGCCAACCGCAGGCCCACGGCCTACCTCTGGCCTGACGAGCGATGAGCGAGTCATGACCCGTCCCGACACCGCCATCGATAAGCGCCGGATGATCCTCGAGGCCGCCGTGCGCGTGTTCGCCCGCCAGGGCTTCCACACCTGCCGCGTCTCGGACATCGCCGACGAGGCCGGCGTGGCCTACGGGCTCGTGTACCACTACTTCTCCTCCAAGGATGAGATCCTGGACACAATCTTCCTCGACCGCTGGGACGTCATGCTCGCCGCCATCAGCGAGGTCGATGCGCGACCGATCACCCCGCGCGAGAAGCTCTACGCGATCGCCGCCTTCATCATCGAGTCCTACCGTCACGACCCCGACCTGATGAAGGTGATCATCGTCGAGGTGACCCGGGCCGCGAACACGTTCGCCCGCACCCACCTCGAGCGGATCCGCGAGGCCTTCGCCGGGATCGCCGACATCGTCCGCGTCGCCCAGGCGCAGGCGGCCTTCCGGACCGAGGTCACGCCCGAGTTCGCCGCCCTCGCCTTCTACGGCGCGATCGAGCAGGTCCTCACCGGGTGGATCTTCAACTCCGAGCCGGTCGGCGAGGAGGAGCTCGAACGGGCCAAGACACTGATCGTCGAGACGATCTGTGGCGGCCTGGACGCGCGCGCGTCCAGTG
>JALYZL010000252.1 GCA_030948875.1 Actinomycetota bacterium | reverse complement strand
CCGACGCGTGCGCCGAATTGACGTTCGCGAGGGCAGCGGGCGCGTGCGCCGAATTGACGGTCGCGAGGGCAGCCCGCGCCTGCGCGGGCTTGAGCGTGTGCATCAGCGATGCCCAAGTCGCCGGACCGACGACGCCGTCGACGGCGAGGCGGTGCGCTGCCTGGTAGCTCCGGACCGCCGTGGCTGTTTGCGGTCCGAGGATACCGTCGGCGTGCACTCCGAGCAGGTGCTGAACGCTTGAGACGGTGCCCATGACGACGGCCGCGGAGACGGCGGGCTTGGCAGACGGCGGCGTCGCTTCGCGGGCGGAAGTGGGGCGAGCGAAGGAGGCGAGCTCGGTCGTTCCGCCTCCCGGTAGCGTCGCCGCGGGAACGGCCGCGGCTTGGCTGGCGGCGACGGAGGCGCGGTGCCTACTCGGCGTGCGCCCACGGGTGATGGCAGCCGTCAGCTTGCCCGGTGCGCGCGCCGGTTCGACGCTCTGCGCGTGGATCGCCGGCCCTGAGCTGCGGCCGCCGAGCAGGCTCGGGAGCGTGGTCGCGGCGAGGAGGGCGAGCGCCGCGCCGCTGCCCGCCGTGGTGAGGGGCATGGCCGCGCGCTCAGCGGCCGTACGACGAATGTTCCAGTAGGCGGACGACTCGCGCAGCGGTCGGGGACTCGAGAGGTCGCGCTCGGGCTTGAGGCGATAGAGCTCGACCGACGCCCGTCTGGGGCGGCCGCGACGGGCAAGCGACTGCTCAAGCGATGTAGCCCACAGGTCAGCGCAACCAAGATCTCGCGTGGTCTCCACTACGGCTCCCTTCCTACGACGGGTAAAGCCTGCGGAGTTAGCTGACGGGCTCGCGCAACGCGCTACGCCACAGTCATGTGGCGATTCGCCCCAGCGACCTGGTCGATCGCATCGGGTCCCCCGCTCACCGGCCACGGATGGCTAGCGACTCGGCTCGTTATGTGGCGCGTGAGCGTAACAGGAAAAATCTTGCAGGGCGCCGATATGCACCCGATCGTGCAGTCGGGCGGGCGCGGGCCGGGCGCGAGGGCGTGGCCGGCGTGAGGGTGCGCGAGGGCGTGGCCGGCGTGCGGGAGGTGAGGGCGCGAGGGAGGTGAGGGCGCGAGGGTGTGGTCACTCTTGGGCCCAATATCAATATCATCTCGGCTGAGATCGACCCCGCCCTCCGACTCGGCTCGTGTTCCGTGGTCGAGCTCCTGATCGTCGGTGAGGCGGGTTGCCGCTCAGCCGGGGTTCAACTCGATCACCTTCTTGTTTTGTCTGTCTGTCTGTCTCCTCACTGGGTAGCGGCGCGGCCTCGCGGGGAGGGGTTTGGGCACCCGGCCGGGCGGAGGTGTGCTGCGTTTTCCCTGACTATCAAGGATTTCGCAGCACGGCCCGGGTTACTCGCCGCCGCCTCGTCCCGCCCCCGCCCTGCCCCAAACCGCCTCCCCAGTATCCTCGCGCGCTATGCGACCCCCGGAGCTCACGCTTCCAGAGCAGCGCGTGCTCGGCTGCCTGATCGAGAAGCGGCGCACGACGCCGGACACGTATCCGCTGTCCATCAACGCCATGCGGCTCGCATGCAATCAGTCGACCAACCGCGACCCCGTGCTCGACTACGACGAGCACACGGTGCGGGAGGCGGCGCAGCGACTCAGCCGTCGCGGACTGGCCCGGCTCGCGAGCGGGGCGGGGAGCAGGGCGGTCAAGTACCGCCATCTTGCTGAGGAGGGGCTTGGTCTCGGCGATGCGGAGCTCGGCGTCCTCTGCGTCCTCCTGCTGCGTGGGCCGCAGACGCCGGGAGAGCTGAAGGCGCGGACCGAGCGCCTTGCCCATATCGAGTCGCTCGCCGAGGTCGATCGCCTGCTCGACGTGCTCATCGACCGCGGGTACGTCAGCCGGCTGCCCCGGCGCCCCGGTCTCAAGGAGGACCGCTTCGTTCACCTCCTGACGGTCGACGACGAGGATTCCGCCGCGCCGCCCGCGGTGCCGGCATTCACGCATGTGACACCGCTGCCGCGCTACGACTCCTCTCCGCCCGAGAGCGCCGCGGCCGCCGCCGAACCGCTCGCCGCCGCCCTCGAGTCCGACACTGAAGGAGACGGCCTCGCCGACCGCCTCACGCGACTCGAGGACGAGGTGAGCGAACTGCGCGCCGAGCTTCGCGCCCTCCGGGAGGCGCTCGGCGAATAGCCGTGGCTCAGGTCGGGAACAGCTGGATGGGGGCGATCCGCGCCCCGGCATGCGCAGGCTGATCAACTCGTAACGCGCCCCGCTTCGATCTCGCCACTCCACGCTTTGCGCAAGCGGTCGCGGACCTCATCACTCACAGGGCGAGCTCGTCTCCGAGGGCGGACTCCATGGAGTCGTTCTGCCCGGATACAAGCGGCGGGGCCGCGGTCACGCTGAGGACCGGGCGCGCCGCAGCCCGCCGACGCGCCGGGCGCTGGGGTCGCGGCAGGCGGGGATTGAAGCGACGGTGCCACAGGCCTACGAGCCCGAGCCGCCAGGCTATGTAGCCGGTCCAGCCCGGGAAGATCGAGAAGTCCATCCTGCGGAAGTGGGCGAGCGCGCGCCTGGCCAGGTAGAGCGTGCGGAGCACGATGCCGAGCCGCGGATACAGGGCCTGGGGCTCGGTGCTCGCCCTGACCCGGCGCAGCAGAAGGCTCCACAGCCACGGTGGCGGCTTCCACAGGCAGAGTACGTAGAGGAGCAGGTTCCCGACGCGGGGCGGGATTACGAAGAAGCTCGAGTCGATCTTGTCGACCTCGACCCCTCGTTCCTTGATCAGCCGCTCGAGCTCGGTGTTGGGGATCACCTTGAGTGAGTAGATGAACAGCGTGTAGGGACGCGGCATCTCGTAGATGAGCTGGAGCGTGTCGATCACGTCCTGCCGTGTCTCGATCGGGTTGTCGACGATCAGGTCGAAGGCGGGCGGAAGGTGGTACTCGCCCGCGAAGGAGCCGATCACCTTTCCCGCGGCGCGGATCTTGGCGGGGGGCGACGGGCGCTTATAGAAGTCGAGGATGTGCTCGCTGCCCGACTGAATGCCCATCCGGATGCGGTTCATCCCCGCCCACGTGAGGAGCTCGAACTTGTCCTGCTTGACGTAGTTGGGGATCACCCCGTAGACGGCGAAGGGGATGTCGAGCTCGCCCTTCCACAGCTCGGCGAACTCCTCGAGCTGGTCGTAGCCGATGGCCATGAAGCTGTCGTCGTGAAAGCTCACCTGGCTGAGATGGGGGAAGCGTCGCCGGGCGTCCTTGACCTGCTCGACGATGTAGCGGGCGCTCGGGTGGCGGATGCGCTTGTACTTGGCATCGTTGGCGATGAACTTCGTGTTACCGCAGTAGCTGCAATGGAACGGACAGCCGATCGACCACAGAGTCGTGTAGCTGAGGCCGTCATTGGCCACGTAGTCACCGAGCCCGATGTCGTCGAACCCCTGCCCGGGACGGTAGATCTTCTCCTTCTCCCGGTAGAGCGGGAAGGGCAGCGTCTCCATCTCCTCGGCGGTCATGAGCGGGAGGAAGTGGTTACGGATCACTTCGTCGCCATGCCTGAACCAGAAGTTCTTCACGGTGGTGTCGGCGTGGCCCCGCTGCAGGGACTCGAACAGCTCCTGGAAGGCAAACTCGCCTTCACCCGTGCAGATGGCGTCGACGTCGGCGGTGATCGCGTCCTCGGGATGGATGATCGGATGGATCCCGCCCCAGATCATGTACACGGCCGGGTTCAGCTCGCGGACGCGGCGGACGATCCGGTGCGTGAGGTCGGCGTAACCGGTCATCGACGAGAAGCCGATGAGGTCGGCCGTCGAGAGCCCCTGGGCGATTTCGTCGATTTCGTCGTTGTCCAGTCCACCGCCTGACCCGAGGCCGCCGAAAAGGGCGTTACGGATCCCGCGGTAGCGGTTGGTCGTCACATAGCACGCCTGCGTGTCGTCGTTCAGGCCGGCCACGAAGGCGGCCATCTTGCGAAAGCCGCATGAGGTGATGCCATCTTCGAGGCACACCATACGTACCTGCATCGCCTCTTCAGCTCCCCTGACCTTGGTTGCGCCTCGGTCCTGAAGCCGGGTTACCCCGCGGTCCCAGGAGCCGACGTGTCAGCGCAAGCCTACAGCGCGGATCGCCGCGTCGCGAGCGACGCACGGCGCCGCCCTCACCGGCCCGACTCGTCGGCGACCGCGGGCGGCGCCGACTCGGCCCCGGCGCCGGCGATCGGCTGCTGGGGAACGAGCGCGAGAACCTGGCGGCGGGTCGTGCGTCGTGGCGCTGGAGCCTCGGGCTTGGCCAGCCGCGGGTTGAAGCGCCGGTTCCACAGTCCCACGAGGCCGGTGCGCCAGGCCCAATACCCAACCCACCCGGGCGTGATCGAGAAATCCAGTCGCTGGACGTGAGGAAGCACCCGGCGCACGAGGTAGAGGAGGCGCAGGAACGTGCCCAGCCGCGGGTAGAGCGTCTGAGCTTCGGTGCTCGCCCGGGCGCGTGTCAGCAGGCGGCGCCACAGCCACGGCGGCGGCTTGACGATGCACAGGAGGTAGAGGAGTAGGTTGGCGGCCCGCGGCGGAATCACCAGATAGCTGGAGTTGATCTTCTCGAGCTCGACGCCGCGCTCCCTCATCGCTCGCTCGAGATCGGTGTTGGGGATGACCTTGAGCGAGTAGATGAGCAACGTGAACGGACGCGGCATGTCGTACAGCAGCTGCAGCGTCTCCTTGACGTTCCCCCGCGTCTCGATCGGGTTGTCCATGATGATGTCGTACACCGGCGGCAGGTGATACTTGGGAGCGAAGGAGCCGACCACCTCGCCCGCCGCGAGGATCTTCTCGGGCGGTGAGGGGCGCTTGTAGAAGTCGAGGATCTCCTGGCTGCCGGACTGGATGCCCATCCGTACCCGGTTCATTCCCGCCCACGTGAGGATCGCGAACTTGTCCTTCTTGACGTAGTTGGGGATGACACCGTAGACCGCAAACGGGATGTCGAGCTCGGCCTTCCAGAGCTCGGCGAACTCCTCGAGCTGCGGGTAGGGGATAGCCATGAAGCTGTCGTCCTGGAAGTTGACGTGCGAGATCTGGGGGGAGCGCCTGCGCACGTCCTTGATCTGGTCGACCATGTAGCGGGCGCTCGGGTGACGGATCCGCTTGTACTTCAGATCATTGGCGATGAACTTGGTGTTACCGCAGTAGGAGCAGTGGAACGGGCACCCGATCGACCAGATCGCGGTGTAGCTGAGGCCATCGTTGAGAACGTAGTCCGCCAGCTTGACCTGATCGAATCCCCGGCCCGGCCGGTAGATCTTCTCCTTCTCGCGGTAGAGCGGGAAGGGCAGGGTCTCCATCTCCTCGGCGGTCATGAGGGGAAGGAACTGATTGCGGATCACCTCATCGCCGCGCTTGAACCAGAAGCTCTTGACCTGAGTGTGGTCACGCCCCTCGGCGAAGGCGTCGAGGAACTCGTGGAAGGCGAACTCACCCTCGCCGGTGCAGATGGCGTCGACGGCGGCGGTGATCGCGTGCTCGGGCTGAATGATCGGGTGGATCCCGCCCCAGACCATGAACACCGACGGATCGAGCTCCCTCACCCGCTTGACCACCCGTCGCGTCAGGTCGGCATACCCGGTCATCGAGGAGAAGCCGAGCAGATCGGCGCCGAGGAGCCCGTGCGCGACCTCGTCGACCTCGTCGTCGCTGAGGTCTCCGCCGGCCCCGCGCCCACCGGTTATCCCGTTGCGGATCGTCTTGTAACGAGCGGTGGTGACGTAGAAGGCCTCGGTTTCGCGGTTGATGCGCGCCACGTAGGCGGCCATCTTGCGAAAGCCGCAGGAGGTGATGCCATCCTCGAGGGACACCATGCGGATGTCCAAATCGTGCTGAACTCCCCTCCCCGACCTCGGGTTGCGCCGCGGGCCCTGAAGTCGGGCCAGGACCGCGGTCCCAGAAGCCTACGTTTCGGCCGGTAGCTTACCGCTAGTGCTGGCGCCGCGGCCACGGCCCACCCGCGCGCCGTGCCGTTCCCCATAATCACCCGCAATGTCGACGCGCATCTGGCTTTGCGGGCGCCTACGCGTCAGCCTCGACGGGGAGTCACTCGAGCACCGGCTGGAGCGCCGTCAGGCGCGCGTGCTCGCCGCCCTGCTCGTCCTGCGCCGCGAGCGGCCGATGCGCCGCGAGGAGCTGATCGAGGCAATCTGGCCTGAGGCGACTTGGGGACAGCACGAGGGCGCACTGCGCGTGCTCCTCAGCGCCGTCCGGCGCGTCTTCGGCTCCGAGGCGCTCACCGGCCGCGTCGAGCTGCGGCTCGAATTGCCCGACGACATATGGATCGACACCGAGCAGGCCGCCGCCGAGTTCGCCGCCGCGGAGCAGGCACTGCGCGGAGGGCGCGTCGCCGACGGCGCCGCTGCCGCCCACGCTGCCGCGATGCTGCTGGCGGAGCCTATCCTCGCCGGCGAGACGGCGACGTGGATCGAAGACGCCCGCCGCGAACTCGACGATCTTGCCGTGAGCGCGCTTGAGCTCGAGGCCGGCGCCGAGCTCCAGGCGGGCAACGCGCGCAAGGGGGCGCGCGCGGCGCGCGAGCTCGTGACTCGTGCTCCCTACCGTGAGGGCGGTCACGTGCTGCTCATGGAGGCGCTCGCTGCCCAGGGCAACACGGCGGAGGCCCTGCTCGCCTACGAGCGCCTGCGCCAGCTGCTGCGCGACGAGCTCGGGACCACCCCGTCGCACACGGTGAGCGAACTGCACACGCGATTGCTCGCTGGGGATGAGCCCGCGGCGCCGGGAGCACCGGCGCCCGCGACAGCGGCGGCGCCCGGGACGGCGGCGGCGACACCCACCCCCGCGACTGACACACCGACGCTCGAGCCGCCGCGCCTGCCGCTCCCCGTCGCCCTCGCCCCGGTCGAGGGAGCGCCCTTCGTCGGCCGCGAGGCGGAGCTCAGGGAGCTCGGCGAAGCATGGAGTAAGGCGAGCGCGGGGGTTCGCCGCGTGACCCTGATTGCCGGTGAGCCGGGGATCGGGAAGACGAGCCTGGTCGGCGAGCTGGCCCGGCGGGCCGATGCCGACGGCGGCGTCGTGCTCTACGGGCGCTGCGACGAGGACGTCGGCTTCGCCTTCCAGCCGTTCGTGGAGGCGCTCCGCGCCTACGTGTCCGCCTGTCCGGCCGCGCTGCTGCGCGAGCAGGCGGGTCGCGGTGCCCCGGAGCTCGCGCGCCTGCTGCCCGAGCTGACGGAGCTGATCGGCGACGTGACGCCCCCGACACGCCCTGATGCGGCGCTCGATCAGTACCTGATGTTCGAAGCCGTGGTCGGATTCCTGGCCGCGGTGGCAGAGCGCGCGCCGGTGCTCCTCGTGCTCGACGATCTGCACTGGGCGGCGCGGCCGACCCTGCACCTCGTTCGTCATCTCGTGCGCTCCCCGCCGGACATGGCCGTGTGCGTCGTCGGCACCTTCCGCGACACCGAGATCCCGACCGCCGCCCACGCGCGCGGCACGCCCCACCCCCTCACCGAGATGCTCGCCGACCTGCGTCGCGAACCGGGAATCGAGCGTCATGCACTGGGGGGTTTAAGTCCGGAGAACATCGAGGCCCTGCTCGCGGCCGAGATCGATGGGACCCTCGATCCCAAGCGCCGGTCGCTGGCACGGGCGGTTCACGAGGAAACTGAGGGGAACCCATTCTTCGTCGGCGAGATCCTTCGTCACGTCGCCGAGGCTGGGAGCGAGACGTCGTCCGGGCGCATCGATCTGGAGCAGCTAGGGATCCCCGACGGGGTCCGCGAGGTGGTGAGCCGTCGGCTGATGCGTCTGTCCGAGGACGCTACGAGGGTCCTCACGGTCGCGGCCGTCGTCGGCCCCACGGTCACGCTGCCGCTGTTGGAGCGGATCGCGGATGCCGGAGCGACCCCCGACACCCTGCTCGACGCGCTCGACGAGGGCGTGCGCGCCCGCGTCCTCGTGGAATCCGAGCGGCTGCGCGGTCGGTACGCGTTCGCGCACGCCCTGGTCCGCCAAGCGATCTACGCCGACCTCACGGCGGCCCGGCGCGGGCGGTTGCACCGCCAGGTCGGCGAGGCGCTCGAGGTGCTCTATGCCGGCGAGCTCGAGCAGCACCTGCACGAGCTCGCCCATCACTTTGCCCAGGCGGCCGCGGGCGAGGAGGACAAGGCGATCGGCTATCTGATCCGGGCGGGAGACCAGGCGCAGGTGAAGCTCGCCTACGAGCAGGCGCTCACGCACTACCGCCAGGCGCACGAACTGCTCGAGACCTTCCACGACGACCCCCATGTGCGTGCGCGCGTGGAGGTGACGATCTCGCTCGGCGAGGCTCAGCTCCGGGCCGGCTATCGCGCCTTCCGCGACACGCTGCTCGACGGCGCGCGAGGAGCGCTCGAGCTGGGCGATCCGGAGCTGCTGGCGCGGGCCGCGCTCGCCAACAATCGCGGCTTTATCAGCTCGATCGGCGAGGTCGACGAGGCGCGGGTCCGCTGCCTGGAGCAGGCACTCGAGCTCTACGACCCGGCGCCGAGCACGGTGCGGGCCCGGCTGCTGGGTCAGCTCGCCGTCGAGCTCACCTTCAGCGGCGACTGGGACCTGCGCCGCCGCCACAGCGAGGACGCAGTGGCGATGGCGCGGGAGCTGGGGGATCCGGGGACGCTCGCGATGGTGCTCTGCCAGCGGATCGCGGCGCTCTCCCACGTCAGCACGGCGGCCGAGCGGATCGCCGACGCCGACGAGGCGACCACGATCGCCAACGAGCTCGAGGACCTGCTCCTCATGTACTACGCCGAGACGTATCGTGGGTTCGCGGCTCTTGAGCTCGGCGACCTCGCGGCCGGCGACCTCCACATCGATCGTCAGCACCGGCTCGCGGTCAGGTTGCGCCAGCCGATCTTGAGCTGGTACGACCTGGTCATCCGTGCCAAGCGCGAACTCGTCGTCGGATCGTTGGCCGACGCGGACAGGCTCGCCCTCGCGGGCTTCGAGGCGGGTCAGGAAGCGGGTCAGGAGGATGCCTTCCGCTGGTACGCCGGGCAGCTCTTCGTGATCCGCATGCACCAAGGCCGGTTGGAGGAGCTCGTCGACGCGCTCGCCTCTGCGCCGCCGCGCGCTGGGCGCAGCCGCACGGTTCCGATGCTCACGCAGGCTCTTCTCGCGACGATCTTCACCGAGCTCGGTCGCGAAGACGAAGCACGCGCGGCTTACGAGCGCCTGATGTCGAACGACCTGGCCGATGCTCCCTATGACTTCTCGTGGTTGGCTGTGGTCGCCCTCGGAACCGCCGCTGGCGCGAATCTAGGTGACCGGGCCCGGGCCGAGAAGCTGATCTCGATGCTGGGCCTCTATCGCGACCGCTACGTCGATATGGGCTCCTCGTGGCTCGGCTCGGCCGCGCACTATCTCGGTCTCGCACATGCGTGCGTGGGAGACATTGCCGCCGCCGCGGGCTGCTTCGAGGATGCCATTGCCGCCGAGGAGCTGCTCGGAGGCGGCCCCTGGACCGCGCGCACCAGGCTCGCGTACGCCGACGCGCTGCGTGAACGCGGCCTCGATGACGATCTCAGTCGCGCTGCTGATCTGACCGAGCAGGCCGTCGACACGGCGCGCTCGCTCGGCCTCGGCGGGATTCTTCGCCACGCCGGCGTGAGCCGGACTTGATAAAGGGGGCGGCCGGTTCCGTTTCCCCCCGGATCCGGATCCGGCCGCCCCCTAGAGCCCTACCGACTTGCCCCCAGCCCGACTTGCCCCCAGCCCAGCTCTGCCTCCCTACCCTAAGATCTCGGCGGACGGCCTTCGGAGGTGCCCCGCCCTCCGAAAGCCCATACCGCCTCGTGCACTCGACCTGCCCCCGGCCGGCGTGCCGGTTGCTGACAAGTCCCGGTCCCTGAAGCTTGTTGCTTGGTTCGACTGCACGGGAGGCAGTGTCCGCGCTCGGCGTTGCCCCGCCGTTACTCCCCCGTTACCGCTCCGGAGCCGGATCCGGCAACGCGCCAACGGCTGGTGTTAATGGATCGCGCGCCGCGAGCCGATGCTTCTCAGCGAGGTACCGATGCCTCCCCCGACGCGGAGCGTAATAATTGCCCGTCGTGCGCGCCCGTCTGACCCTACTTGGAATCGCCACTGCGCTGCTCGCTGCGCTGGCCGGCTGCGGTCAGGCCCAGCCGGGCGCGAATGTCGCCAACTCGAGCCAGAGCCAGCTCGCCGTGCAGGCCCATCCGCAGGTAGTTGAGCCAGTGGCCGGCGTCACCGCCGCGCCGGCCCGGTCGCGTCACGCGGCGGCGCCGAGCGCGAACCCGAGCCCGAGCACAGGTGTGGTGCCGCGGCCCGTCTCGCTGACCGAGATCCGCCAGCAGCTCGCCAGGAGCGGCATCTCCCCCAACCCCGACGTCGCGACGCTGACCCCGCAAGGGCTGGCCGTGGCGCCCATCGGCGCACCGCCGCAGGTCCAGGAGATCATCAACGCAGGCAATCAGATCGCCCTGCTCGGCTACTTCTACGGCGGGGGCCATGGGACGTTCGAGGACACCAGGTACGACTGCTCGGGGTCGATCAGCTTCGTGCTGGCGGCGGCCCACCTGCTGAGCACGACCGAGACATCCGGAGAGTTCGAGAGCTACGGCGCCGCCGGACCCGGCAAGTGGATCACCATCTTCGCCAACGCGGGCCATATGTACATGTACGTGGCGGGCCTGCGCTTCGACACGGTGGCGCTCGCCCAGGGGGGCTCGCGCTGGTCGAACCGCACGGGGAACGACGGTGGCGCCTACGTTCAGCGCCACCCGCAGGGCCTGTAGCGGCTAAGCAGGCGCCTACGCGCACCCGTACACGGGCAGGGCGGCGCCGCTCGTCGGCGCGGAATCGTCGGAGAGGAGGAAGGCGATCACCCCCGCGATCTCGGCCGGCTTGACCCAACGCTCGAAGTCGGCATCGGGCATCGCGGCGCGGTTGCCCGGCGTGTCGATCACGCTCGGGAGGATCGCGTTGGCGCGAATCAGGTCGTCGCGGTACTCGACCGCGAGCGCGGTCACGAAGGCGATCACGGCCGCTTTCGAGGACACGTAGCCCGCGGCTCCCGGGAACGGCCGGAGCGCGGCCCGGGTTCCGACGCACACGATCGATCCGCTCCCCGCTGCCAGCAGACGGGGCAACGCCGCCTGGGTCACCAGATACGTTGGCCGCAGGTTCACGCGGAACTGGGCCTCGAACTCTTCGATCGGGGTCTCATGCACGCGGCCGGCCGCGGCGAAGCCGCCGACCAGGTTGACGACGCCGTGCAGCGGAGCGTCGCGCTCCTTGGCGGCGGTCGCCACCACGTCGCGCACGGCCTCCGGAGCGAAGAGGTCGGCGCGTACGAGCTCGAGCCCCGGCTGGGGCTCCACGCGCTCGAGCTCCCGCTCCTCCACCCACGGGACGACCACGCGCCAGTCGTCGGCGAGCAGGCGCGCGACCACCGCGGTTCCGAGACCGCCGGTGCCTCCGGTTACAAGCGCAGTGCGATTCATAAACCGTCCGCGCCCCACTCTATCTTCGTGATCCGATGCGGGTCAGGGACTTCATCGATGGATGCGACATCGCGCAGCCGCTCGTTGTGCGCCAGGTTGAGCTTCGGCGGCGCCGCGACGGCACGGAGTACCTGAAGCTGGCCCTTGGCGACCGTACGGGGAGCGTCGTCGCCATGGTGTGGGACGAGGTTCCGCGGGTGCGCGAGCTGTGCCGCCTGGGCGAGATCGTCCACGTCAGCGGGCGCTACTCGGTGCATCCTCGTCACGGGGGTCAGCTCGGCTTGCAGGCGCTGAGGGCTGCTGCCGACGGGGAGTACGAGGCGGACGACCTGGTGGACGGCCCGCCGCGCAGCGCGGAGCAGATGGAGACCGATCTGCGGGGGCTGCTCGCTACGATCCAGAATCCCCACCTCCGCCGGCTGCTCGGGCTGGTGTTCGGAGAGGGCACCGCGACCTGGGCCGCGTACCGGGACGCACCCGCAGCCAAGTACTACCACCAGGCCTACCGCCACGGCCTGCTCGAGCATTGCCTGGGGGTGGCCCAGGCGGTGAGCGCGATCTCCGCCACCTTCCCCGGGGTCGATCGCGACGTCGCGGTTACCGGGGCGCTCCTGCACGACATCGGCAAGCTCGAGGCCTACCGGATGCGGGGCGGAACGATCGAGATGTCAGACGTGGAACGCCTGCAGGGCGAGATCCCGCTCGGCTACTACCGAGTCCGCCGCGCCATCGAGCGGCTCGACGGGTTCCCGGCGGAGTTGGCGCAGGCGGTCCTCCACATCATCCTCAGCCATCACGGCTCGCTCGAGCACGGTAGCCCCGTGGTCCCGTGCACGCGCGAGGCGACGCTCGTGCACATGGTCGACAACCTCGGCGGTCGCCTCGGTAGCTTCGATCGAATCGAGAAGGAGCTTCCCGCCGGCGAGCAGTGGTCGTCCTTCGATAAGGGCATCGGCGGCGGCGCCTACTTCGCGGCGCGGGCCGACCAAGAGCAGCAGGCTGCCTAACGGGCCCGACGGCTTAGTTGGCAACGGCTTCGGTTCAAACGTCCGCAAATTGCAACCCTGTGGCCTCCGGGCCATTCGACTCGTTGGCCCGCGCCACTACAGTTGGGCGCAATGGCCAAGGACACCGAGAAGCTGATCCGCCAGCTCTCGCTGATTTCGTACCTGATGGCGGAGCGCCGGCCCGTGACTGCGCCTGAGATCAGGCGCGATGTCGAGGGATACAGCGTGATGAACGAGGACGCGTTCGCGCGTCGCTTCTACGCCGACCGCTCGGAGCTCGAGGCGCTGGGGATCCAGCTCGCGATCGAGAAACCGATCGACGGCCTCGTCGAGCAGGAGAACTACTCGCTCCCGCCGGAGAACTTCCATCTGCCGGCGATCGCCTTCGAGGACGAGGAGCTCGCCGCGCTGGGCACCGCGCTCCAGCTTCTCGACGGCGAGTTCGCCTACGCCGAGCCCCTGCGCCTGGCGCTGCAGCAGATCTCCTGGGGACGTCCGAGCCCGCTGCTGGCCTCCGAGCAGCACACGGTCGCCCTCGGGATCACCGGCTCGGCCGGTGGTCATGAGATCTCGCAGCGCCTGGCGAAGATCGAGACGGCGATCTTCCGCCGCAAGACGATCGCCTTCGAGTACTACACGATGGAGCGCGACGACGTGGGAACGCGCCGGGTCGATCCCTACCAGCTCCTCTACCAGGGTAGCCAGTTCTATCTCGTCGGCCGCTCGCACGAGCGCGACGCGATTCGTGTCTTCAGGCTTTCGCGGATCCGTGGCAAGGTCGCCTATGTGACCAAGGCCGAGCACGACTTCACCCGACCCGCCGACTTCGACCCGCGCGGATACGCCGACCGCATCGACTGGCAGTTCGGCGAGCCGATCGGGACCGCCGAGATCTGGCTGGGCGAGCGGATCGCCTGGCAAGTCGAACGCCACTTCGGTCGCTACGGGGAGATCCGCCCGGCCGCGGGCGACGATCGCGTCTTCATCACCCCGTACGCCAGCTCCCGCGCGCTCATCGCCTGGGTCCTCGGCCTGGGCGAGAACGCACGGGTGGTTGGGCCGCCCGAGCTCGCCGACGCGCTGCGCGAGCGGGTGGCGCTGCTCATCGAGCGCCACACCGGTGAACCGCGATCGACACCGGTAGCCGCCGAGCCGGGGCCCGCCACGGCGGCCGAAGCCGCCGTCGCCCGCGCCGAGGCCGCCGAGGGCAACGGACATCACCAGGACGCGACGATCCGTCCCGAGCGCTTCGCGCGACTTGTCACCCTGGCGAGCATCCTCATCGAGGCCGGGCGGGCCGGACGCACCCTGCACGCGGACGAGTTGTGCGCGCGGCTGAAGATCTCCGAGCAGGAGCTGCACGAGGACGTCTCGGTGCTCAACGTCGTCAACTTCGGCGCGGGGACCTACGTCCTCTACGCCGAGATCGGTCCCGACGGCACGATCGAAGTCGACCCCGAGCCCTATGGGGACTCCTTCGCGCGCCCGGCCCGGCTCCTCCCCGTCGAGGCGAAGGCGCTGGTAGCCGCCATCGACCTGATCGGCGAGCACATACCCGAAGGGTCACTGGCCTCGGTGCGCAAGAAGGTGGTGGCGGCGCTTGGAGAGGATCCGATCGAGGACGGGCTCCAGGTCGCCTCGCCCGGGGGAGACGACGCCGAGATTGCGGCGGTCGTCTCCCGCGCGATCGCATCCCGACGGCTGCTCTCGTTTGAGTACTACAAGGAGAACGAAGACGAGTTCACCACCCGCACCGTCGAGCCTTATGCGTTGATCAACGGTCGCGAGGGCTGGTACGTGGCCAGCTACGACCCCGCGCGCGAGAGCGTGCGCCATTTCCGGCTCGACCGCATCAAGTCTGCCTCCGTCAGCACCGAGACCTTTGAGCCTCGCCACGACGTCGATCCCGCCGCCGACGTCGACGGCTGGCCGAGGACGGGCGAGGTGCCGGCGTCCCGCCGCGCTCGGGTGTGGATCTCGGCCGACCGGGCGCGGTGGGCGCGCGAGGAGCGGCGGGTCGCCCAGGAGCTGGAGGATGGAGAGGTCGTGGTCGAGCTCGGATTCGCCGGGGTCGACTGGCTCGTCCGCGAGGTGCTCAAGGAAGCGGGCGACGCGGTCGTGCTCGAGCCCCAGGATGCCCGGGAGGCAGTGCTGAGCCTGGCCGAGGCGGTTGCCTCGGCGCTCGAGTCGGCTGTCGGGTCGCGTTGAGCGGCGGGGCGGGTGGGGGCACCGGGTTGCGATGAATGCCCCGCGGTCGAGCATTGACACAGCGCGGTAGCAGAGTCGGCGCACATGTCACCGGTCCGTCACGGGTGGGCGGAGCCTGGTCGAGCGACGCAACCCACAGTCACGTTCCTCGACCAGGTCGCGCCCGGGCGCGCGCGGCGGCCCGGCCCGCTCGCGCTCCCGGCCCGCTCGCGCCACCGC
>JALYZL010000235.1 GCA_030948875.1 Actinomycetota bacterium | reverse complement strand
AGTCGCGCCCCGCGCGCACCAACGGCGCTTCGGGCGCCGCCGTCGAGGCCGCCCCCGCGCTCGAGACCGAGCCCGAAGGGCTCGGCGACGTCGGCGCCCTGCCCGCGCTCGATCTTCCTGGCGCCGTCGACTTGTGGGCGGCCGTGGTCGAGGAGGTCCGAGACCAGAACAAGATGCTCGCCGCGCTGCTCAAGGATGCCCGGCCGATCCGGGTGAGCGACCGCGAGCTTGAGCTCGCCTTTCCCCCGGGCGCCGCGTTCCTCAAGCGCAAAGCCGAGCAGGAGGACCATCGCAGAGCCGCCGCCGAGGCCCTGAAAACGGTCAGTGGGCGTACGCTCGCGCTTCGCTACGAGCTCAGCGACCAGGAGCTCTCGCGGGATGCGGCTGATGCGGTGCTGACCGGCGAGGAGCTCGTGCAACGCTTCCTCCAGGAGTTCGACGCCGAAGAGCTTGTGGAGTCGGCTGACGCGGACTCCGTCGAAGATCCCCACCACAAAGGCGAGGCCACCTAGATGCCACCCCAGCCGAACATGCAGCAGCTGCTGAAGCAGGCCCAGAAGATGCAGGAGGAGATGATGGCGGCCCAGGAGTCGCTCAAGGACGAGGTGGTGGAGGCGTCCGCGGGCGGCGGCATGGTCACCGTCCAGGTCACCGGCGAGCTGCACGTCAACTCGATCACCATCAACCCCGAGGCCGTCGACCCCGACGATATCGAGCTGCTTCAGGACATGGTGCTCGCCGCGGTCAACGAAGGACTGCGCGCGGCCCAGGAGCTGGCGAGCGCCAAGCTCGGCGGAATTGCCGGTGGACTCGGCGGGCTCGGCCTGCCGGGACTCTAAGCCCCGCGCTGAGCGCGGCCGTGTACGCCCCGCCCGTCCAGCGTCTGATCACCGAGCTCGCCAAGCTCCCCGGCGTCGGCGGACGGACGGCGCAGCGGCTGGCCTTCCACCTCCTGCGCATCTCCGACGAGGATGCCTTCGCGCTCGCCGACGCGATCCGCGAGGTCAAGCAACGGATCGGCCTGTGCGAGGTCTGCTTCAACCTGGCCGACGGCCCGCGCTGCCGGATCTGCGCCGACGAGCGCCGCGATCCCGAGCTCATCTGCGTCGTCGAGGAGCCTTCGGATGTCATCTCGATCGAGCGCACGCACGAGTTCAGGGGCCGCTACCACGTCCTCGGCGGGGCGCTGTCGCCGATCGACGGGATCGACCCCGAGGATCTCAAGATCGCCGAGCTGTACTCCCGCGTCGAGGCGGGCATCGTGCGCGAGGTCGTGATCGCCACCAACCCGACCACCACGGGCGAGGCCACCGCGCTGCACATCGCCGGCGCGCTGCGCGAGCGCGCTGCCGAGGTCGCCGTGACCCGGCTGGCGAGTGGGCTGCCGGTGGGCGCCGACCTCGAATACGCCGACGAGCTCACGCTCGGGCGCGCGATGTCGGGGCGCCGGGCGGTCTAGCGGCTGGGCCGCCGGCGGCAGGCCCTGACACAGCCGTCAGATCAGCCCGTAGTGCGCCTTCAGCGTCAGCACATGGAGGAGGGCGTCGCGGAGCCGCGTGCGGGAGATCTGGCCGGCGTGGGCGGCGCTCAGCACCGCGTGATAGGCGCTCAGCTGCTCGGCAGGTGAGCCGGCGATGTAGAGGAGGTCGTCTCCGGCCCGGAGCGCGCTGATCGCCGCCTGACCGGCGCTGCCACCGGTCGTCAGCAGCGCCGCATCGAGGTCATCGGTCATGACCACGCCTCCGAACCCGAGGTGGTCGCGTAGCAGTTGCACGGCCTGGGGCACGAGACCGGCTGGCGTGGTGCCACCGAAGGCCGCGTAGGCGGCGTTCGACATCATGATCACCGGCACGGTTGGCGTAATCGCGGCGAAAGGGCGGAGGTCGCGTTGCTCGAGTGCCTGCACCGAGCCTCCGACGGTGGCGCTCATGGTGTCGGGGTCCGCCGACGCGGCGCCGGCGCCCGGGAAGTGACCTGCGGCCGAGATCTCGCCGGCGGCCTGATAGCCGGCGACCGCGGCCGTGGCGAACCGGCCCACGGCGTGAGGGGAGGCGGCGAAGAGCCGGCCGCTCAGCGCACCGCCGAGCACGTCGACGTCGGCGAGGGGAGCGAAGGTCATGTTCACGCCGAGCGCGCGCAGCTGCTTACCGGCGAGCAGAGCCTGTGCCTGGGCGGTGGCGGGGCTACCGGAGGCCCCGATCGTGGCCTCGCCCTGGGGCGGGAGATCCGGGAAGGCGGTGCCGGGTCCGCCCTCCTGAGGGGCGGCGACGAGCGGTGAGACGTTGCCGGCGCTCTTGGCCAGGGCGGTGATGCCCGCGGCCAGGCTTCCGATCTGTGCGTCGCTGAGGAAGTTGGCGCGGCTGAGCGCCGCTCCCCCCCAGTCGTTGCCGGACAAGGCGGCGATCGCGGGTGAGCTGGTGGAGGTGCCGTCGACGCCGATCAGGAAGAGCTGCGCGACCTGACTGGCCAGGGGGAGGCGCGCGGCGAGCGCCACGGCAGCGGGGGCGGGTGTGAAGGAGGCGGCGTGCGAGACCTGCGCGGGCGCTTGCCCCGGAGCGTTCTGGCCGAGCACCGAGGCGGGGCCGGGACCGCCGAATGACGGTGCGACGCTGCCACCACCACCACCACCCGAGCCCGCCAGCGCGACCCCCGCGATCACGAGCGCCGCGATCACGAAGAGCGCAACGGTGCGCCGCCGGCGGACCGCTCCGGCGCGATGCCTGCTCCGAGGTGCCCTCGGATCGCCCTGTGGCTTCAGGTACACGTACCCTTCCTGGCCGTGCAGGCGAACGGAACAGTGGTCATGAAGTTCGGCGGGACGTCGGTCGCCGACGCCGAACGGATCAAACGGGCGGCGCGACGCATCGTCGCCCAGCGCGAGGCGGGGAACCGCGTCGTCGCCGTGCTCTCGGCGCGGGGCAAGACCACCGACGAGCTCATCGCCATGGCCGAGGAGGTCTCACCACACCCCGATCGGCGTGAGATGGACATGCTCCTCTCGACGGGCGAGCGGATCTCCTGCGCGCTGTGCGCAATGGCCATAAACGACCTCGGGCAACGAGCGATTTCGCTGACGGGATCCCAGGCCGGAATCGTCACTGACACCTCCCACACAAAGGCAAGAATCCTCGATGTTCGCGCAGATCGTATTCGCGAGGCCCTCGACGAGGACCGGATCGTGCTCGTCGCGGGCTTTCAGGGCGTGTCGACGAGCCGCGACGTGACGACGCTGGGGCGCGGAGGCTCGGACACCACCGCGGTCGCGGTCGCGGCGGCCATCGGCGCGGACGTATGCGAGATCTACACCGATGTCGCGGGCGTGTTCAGCGCCGACCCGAGAATCGTCGCGGACGCGCGCAAGCTGCCCGTGGTCAGCTTCGAGGAGATGCTCGAGATGGCCGCCTCCGGCGCCAAGGTCCTCCAGCTCAGATCGGTTGAATACGCACGCAATCACGGCGTCCGGATCCACTGTCGCTCCAGCTTCAGCGACGGTCCGGGTACCGTTGTGCTCGGAGAGAACGAAACCATGGAACGACCACTCGTCACCGCCGTCACCCACTCGACCGAAGAGGCGCGGATCACCCTGCTCGGCGTCCCCGACCGGCCGGGCGCGGCCGCCGCGATCTTCCGCGGCCTGGCCGAGGCCAACTGCATCGTAGACACGATCATCCAGAACGAGCCGCTCGGGGACGGCCGCCTCGCCGAGGTCTCGTTCACCGTCCCTCACGAGGACCTGGCGGCGGCCGAGCAGGCGCTCAGCCCGATCGCCAGTAAGCTCGGCGTCGTGCGAGTCGAGTCCGATCCCAACATCGGTAAGGTCTCCATCGTCGGCGCCGGCATGCGCTCGCACCCCGGCGTGGCCGCCAAGGTCTTCGACACCCTCGCCGGCGAGGACATCAACATCGAGATGATCTCGACCTCACCGATCAAGATCTCGTGCGTGATCCGTGCGGACCTCGTTCCCCAGGCGGTGCGCGCCCTGCACGCCGCCTTCGAGCTCGGCACCGACGGGATCCAGCCCGACGAGGGACCGCGATGAGCGACGGGGTCTGGCGGACCGTGCCCTATGAAGGCCTGCGATGACCAGCACGGAGGTACGCGTGGCCGTGGTCGGAGCGACCGGCGCAGTCGGCCGGACGATGCTCGAGGTGCTGCGCGAGCGGGCGTTCCCGGCGCGGGAGATCGTCCCCTTCGCCTCCGAGCGCTCGGCCGGCCAGCAGGTCGGCGACGGGCTGACGGCACGCGTCCTCAGCGAGGACGAGCTCGACGGCTTCGACATCGCCCTGTTCTCCGCCGGCTCGTCGGTCTCGCGTGAGTGGGCGCCGCGCTTCGCCGAGCGGGGAGCGGTCGTCGTCGACAACTCGTCGTGCTGGCGGATGCACGACGACGTGCCCCTCGTCGTCTCCGAGGTCAACCCGGAGGCGCTCGATGCCCACCAGGGCATCGTCGCCAACCCCAACTGCACGGCGATGCAGGCGCTCGTCGTTCTCGGGCCCCTAAGCGAAGCGGTCGGCCTCGAGCGGATCGTGTTCAGCTCATACCAGTCGACCTCGGGGACCGGCAAGCACGCCATCGAGGAGCTCGAGACCCAGTCCCACGCGATTCTCCACGGCATGGTGCCGCCCGCGCCCGAGGTCTATCCCCATCCCATCGCCTTCAATGTCATTCCCCAGGTCGAGACTTTCAAGGACGGCGACGACTACACGACGGAGGAACGCAAGGTGATCGCCGAGAGCCGGAAGATCCTCGGTCTTCCCGACCTGCGGATAACCGTGACCTGCGCTCGCGTCCCCGTGCGCAACTGCCATTCCGAGGCGCTCAACGTGGAGACGCGCGAGGAGCTCAGTGCCGAGGACTGCCGGACGCTGCTCGCGGGCGCCCCCGGAGTTATCGTGGTCGACGATCCGGCCACCGGGCGCTACCCGCTCGCCTCCGAGGTGTCCGGACGCGACGAGGTGTTCGTCGGGCGCATCCGCCGTGACGAGTCCAACCCGCGCACGCTCAACATGTGGATCGTCGGCGACAACCTGCGCAAGGGCGCGGCGACCAACGCGGTCCAGGTCGCCGAGCTGCTCGTGGCACGCGAGCTCCTCAGCGGCTCGCGTGTAGCTCCCGCCGCGTCCTGACGCCGAGCTTGCGGTAGATGTGGCGCGCGTGGGTGCGCACCGTCTCCACGCTGACGTGGAGGCTGGCGGCGATCTCGGCGTTCGAGCTCCCGCGCTGCAGGAGGTCGAGAACGTCGGCCTCGCGTGGGGTCAGGAGCTCAGGTCCGGCGACCCCGTCGCCCTCACGGCGCGATCGCGTCGTCGGGAGCACATGGAGACCGCGCGAGGCGAGATGGATGGCGTTGAGCACGTCGCGCGCCTCGGTCGTCTTGGCCAGGCAGGCGGTCGCTCCGAAGGAGAGCATCTGGCTCGACTCGGCGGGCGTCGGGCGGTTCCCGAGCACCACGAGATGGGTGCTGGGGTGAGCGTAATGGAGCTCTCTGACCTGGCCCGCGCTGCGCAGGGAACCGAAATTGAGGATCGCGACGCGCGGCGCGTGGATGCTCAAAGTGGCGGGCAGCTCCGCGTGAGGGACGTCGTAGGCGACCAGATCGAGGCTCTCGTCCTCGTCGATCAGCGCACGCAGCCCACGGCTGACCAAGTCTTCGAATCGCGCTAGCGCGACGGTGATCGGGGCGCGGCTGATCATTTCCTTGTCTGTTTGGCGCTCCCCTGAGGCCAAGCGACGGGAATGCTATCGGCAATGGGGAAAAGAAGGGTTAGGTTCTCATCACCCGTATCAGGTCATCGCTTCACCCCAGGATCACCCCTGCCAGGGGAAGACGCCCGGTGCGCTAGTCAGCAATATGGTGGAACGAATTTCCTAGGGGCGGCAGAAGGGGTACATCGAGAGCGGGGCCTACGGGAGTGGCCCCGCTCTTGCTTTAAAGCCGCCAGCCGATTACGCTGCGGCGGCGACCACGGAGGTCGTCCAGTCGATCACTGCGGCGGGGCGCACGATGTGCTTGGTCATTCCGAGCTCCTTGGGCCCGAGCCCGAGCGCGAGACCGACGAGCTGGGGGAGATGGAGGACGGGCATGCCGAGCTCCCGGGCGACGACCTTCGAGGCGGCGGGCTGCTGGAGGTCGAGGTTCAGGTGGCACAGGGGACAGGGGACGACGAGGCAGTCCGCCTCAGCGTCGATCGCGTCGCCGAGGTGGCGGCCGGCCATGGTCAGCGATGCGTGCTTGTTCATGGTCACGATCGGGAAGCCACAGCACTTGTAGACGCCGGCGTAGTCGATCACCGTGCCCCCGAGGGCCTCGATGACCATGTGCAGGTAGCGGTCGCGCCGGTGATCGTCGTCGACGCCTAGGCGAGCGGCCGGCCGGACGATGTAGCAGCCGTAGAAGGGGCCGACTTTCAGATTCGTGAGCGGTCGCTTGACCTTCGCCCGCAGCGTGTCCAGGCCGATCTCCTCGACCAGGAGCCAGAGGAAGTTCTTGTTGGTCAGGCCCCTCTCGTAGCTGAGGCCCTCGCTCGCGAGGTTGGCATTGACGTGCTCGCGATACGCGGTGTTGGCGTCGAGACGCTCCTGGCACTCCGATTGCGCGCCCTGGCAGGTCGAGCAGATGTTCATCATCAGCTCCCCGTCCGTCTGCTGGGCGAGAGCGAAGGTTCGCGCGTTCAGGGTGTCCGCCAGCTCCTGGTTGTGCTCGGCGATCACGCCCGCTCCGCAGCACGCGGCGCGGTCGAGCTCGATGAGCTCGAGGTCGAGCAGGGGAGCGACCTTGGCCATCGATCCGTGCAGCTCAGGGGTGAACCCGCGGCTGACGCACCCGGGCCAATAGGCGACCTTCATTTGGGCTCGCTTTCCTCGTAGCCCGTGATGTAGAGGTTCAGCTCCTCCCGCTCGGGCTTTGACTCGATCGTCTTGAAGATCGCCTTGACCTCCTTGGGCGCCTTGTGCTGGTGAAGCAGCGCCTTGGCGGGCGTGACCTTGCCGCGGGCGACCGCCTTCATGACCGTGGGCATCGACTCGATCAACTCGGGTGCCGCGCGCGGGTGAAACTTCCCGCCGTAGGAGTCGGGGAGCAGGTCCGCCTCGTGAAGGATGCCGTTGCGCTGGATGTTCCGGACGAACGCGTGCTCGTGGCGAGCGCCGTTGTTGTCGTCCTCGATCTCGAAGTCGTTTCCGGCGCGGCGGCGCAGGCGCATGATCTGATCCATCGGCGCGACGCCCTTGGGGCAGGCGTCGACGCAGTTGAAGCAGTGGGTGCAGTCGTAGATCCCGTGCTCGTCCTCGGCGAGGTCGGTCAGGCGCTCGAGCGGCTCCGCGTCCCGGGGGTCGCCGACGAACCGGTAGGCCTTGGCGAGCGCGGCGGGGCCGATGAATCCGGGGTCGACCTCCATCGAGAGACAGTCGGAGACGCACGCGCCGCACTGGATGCACGCCATCGACTGGGTGACGTCGACCATGTTCTCGTGGGGAACGATGTACTCGCGCTCGGGGACCGGCTCGCGGTTGATCAGCCACGGCGTCACCCGGCGGATCTTCTTCCAGTGCACGGCGTCCATGTCGACGATCAGGTCGCGGATCACCGGCATGTTGCCCATCGGCTCGACGGTAATCGGTTCCCCGGGCGCGGCGCGCTTGGCCGCCTCGACCAGGTGGGTGTTACACGCGAGACCGGGCTTGCCGTTGATGCGCACCCCGCAGGAGCCGCAGATCGCGGCCCGGCACGAGCAGCGGATACCGATCGACCCGTCCTCGTCGGCCTTGACCCTGAGGATGGCCTCGAGCACCGAGCTGGTGTCCTTCATCTCGACGGTGTGCTCCTCCCAGTAGGCGGCCTCGCCCGACTCCGGGTTGTAGCGGCGGATCCTAAGCGTGTAATCGGGCATCGGCGCCTAATAAGTCCTTTCCTGCGGTTCCCACCGCGTGATCGTCACCGGCGAGTAGTCGGTCGTGGGGACGTCGCCGCCGTTGACAGATACGTCGATGTGCTTGAGCCATTCTTCGTCGTTGCGCTTGGGGAAGTCGGTGCGGAACTGGGCGCCGCGCGACTCCTTGCGCTCCTGTGCGGCCACCAGGATCGTCTCCGCGACGTCGAGCATGTACCCGAGCTCGATCGCCGCGATCACGTCCTGGTTGAACACCGAGCCGCGGTCGTCGATCCCCGCCCTGGGCGCCTCCTCCTTGAGCCGGCGGATGATCTCGTGGGCCTTGGCGAGCCCCTCGGCGTCGCGAAAGACGGCGCAGTAGCGGTTCATCGTCGTCCCCAGCTCGTCCTTGATCGCCGCGATGCGGCGCCCGCCCGCCGGACGGCTGATGATCGCCGCGATGCTCGCCTCGGCGTCGGCGAGCTTCGAGGTCGGCGTCGAGGGCATCGGCATGCGCTTGGCGCGGGCGGCGGCGTGCTCACCCGACCGCCGGCCGAAGACCAGCGTGTCGAGGAGCGAGTTCGCCCCGAGTCGGTTGCCGCCGTGGACCGAGACGCACGCCACCTCGCCGGCCGCATACAGGCCCGGGACCGTCGTCTCACCGAACGCGTCGGTCTTGACGCCCCCCATGATGTAGTGCATACCCGGGCGGATGTGGATCGGCTCCCGAGTGATGTCGACGCCGGCGAAGTCCCGGCCGATGTTGACGATCTCGCGCAGCGCCTCGAGCACGCGCTTGCGGGGCACCTTGGTGATGTCGAGGGCGACCGTGCCGTCCGGGAAGCCGCGGCCCTCGTTGATCTCGGTCTGCTCGGCGCGTGAGACCACGTCGCGCGAGGCGAGGTCGAGCTTGTTTGGCGCGTACTTCTCCATGAAGCGCTCGCCGGCGGCGTTGAGAAGCCACGCTCCCTCGCCGCGGGCACCCTCGGTGATCAGGAAGCCGTTTTCGGCGAGCGTGGTCGGGTGGTACTGGACCATCTCCATGTCCATGAGCTTGGCGCCGATGCGGTACGCCTGGGCGATGCCGTCGCCGGTGACGATGAGGCCGTTCGTCGTCGGCTTGAAAGCCTGGCCGGCACCGCCGGAGGCGAGGATGACCGCCTTGGCGTCGAACACCTCCATCCGCCCATCGCGGAGATTCCGGCAGATCGCGCCCACGCAGTGCCCGGCCTCGTCGCGGAGCAGGTCGGTGGTGAACCACTCCTCGAAGCGGTCGACGGTCGACCAGTGCTTCATCAGCTGCTCGTAGAGGACGTGGAGGATCGCCTGGCCGGTGATATCGGCGACGTAATACGTGCGTGCCGCCGAGGCGCCGCCGAATGCTCGGGTGCCCAGGTGGCCGTCCTCGGCGCGGTGGAAGGTGACCCCGATGTGCTCGAGGAAGAGAAGCTCGTCGGGCGCCTCGCGGCACATGATCTCGATCGCGTCCTGATCGCCCAGGTAGTCCGAGCCCTTGACCGTGTCGAAGGCGTGCGACTCCCACGAGTCCTCGGGATTCAGCGCCGCGTTGATCCCGCCGGCGGCGGCCACCGAGTGCGAGCGGACCGGGTGGACCTTGCTGATCACCGCCACCGACGCGCCTGCACCCGCCGCGGCCAGCGCCGCGCGCTGACCCGCCAGGCCGGCGCCGATAATTAGAACGTCGTGTGACGGCACGATTGGCGATTCTATTCAGGGCGCGCGGCGGGCCGGTGGCTGGTGGCGACGCGCCGCCGTCCGTCGCTCGGCTGAAGTGAGCGTAGCTGTCGAGCGCTGCGTGGCCGCGGCCCGGTCCCTCGATCGCCATGGGTACTCAGGGGGGCGATGGTATGGCGCTACCGGACCGGCGAGCCGAGCGCCGACTGGAGCGCCCGGCGCACGTGCTCGATGGTGATCACGCCCCGCAGGGTGCCGTCGCGGTCGACGGCCATGAGCGCCCCGAGCCGTCCCAGGGGCTCGGAGTTCAGCAGTTCGCCCAGCGGGCGATCCTCGTCGACTCGCCATGAGCGGGCGCCCCCATCATCGACTACTGCGCCCACCGTGAGCCACCCTTCGCCGGCGTCGCGGGCCGCCTCGGCACGCTCCTGGCGCACGATGCCCAGGAAGTGGCCGTCGGGGTCGACGACGGGGAACCACGCCCAGCCGTAGCGCAGGAAGTAGGCGTCGAGGGCCTCGGTGACCGGCGTGTCGGCAGGGATGGCCACCGGCTCGCGGTCCATGATGTCCGAGACCAGGACGTCGGCCACGCGCTGGGTGATCGCCGTCTGCGCGAGCGTGCCTCGCGCCGCCTGGGCGATCAGGTATCCCATCGCCGCGAACCAGATCCCCGTGACATCGCGGAAGGCGATGAGGATGACGATGCCCGCCGCCCCGAGCAGCCACCCGAATCCTTGCCCGAGCCGAGCCGAGACCCGCGTGGCGCGGATCTGGTCGCCGGTGACGCGCCAGACGATGGCGCGGGCAATCCGGCCGCCGTCGAGTGGGAACGCCGGCATCAGGTTAAAGACGAACACGATCACGTTCATGACCAGGAGCCAGCTCATGCACAGGAGCACGGGGGTGACCTTGACGTTGCTCTTGAGCAGGGCCGCATCCAGCAGGCGGTGGGGTCCGACGACGACGAGGTCGATGGCCAGGCAGAGGACGATCACCGCCAAGGTGGCCGCCGGCCCGGCGGCGGCGATGCGGAACTCCTCGCCGGGGTTAGTGGAGTCCCGGCTCATCTGGGTGATCCCGCCAAAGAGGAACAAGTCGATCCGCTTGACCTCGACTCCCTCGCGGCGGGCGACGAGCGCGTGCCCGAGTTCGTGCACAATCAACGACGCGAAGAGCAGCAGCACGCTTGCTACCGTGGTGATGTAGGCGACGCCGTCGGAGCTGTGCAGGGTGGTCCGAAATGGGCCCGACAGCAGGTAGATCAGCACGAACAGGATCAGGAACCAGCTGAGATCCACGCCGATCCGGATTCCGAACGCGTCGATCAGCTTGATCGAGCCTGAGCGACGAAACATGCTGCAATAGTCGCATAGGTCCGCCCGGGACCGGCAGGGCCGGGCGGGCACCACGAACAGGAGCGATACATGACGGAGATCCTGAAGGAGCTGCGGCGCCATCTCGCCGAGCTGACGGACCTGCGCAATACGGCGATGCTGCTGCAGTGGGATCAGCAGACGATGATGCCGCCGCGGGGAGCAGAGCTGCGCGCCGACGAGCTGGGAACGGTCCAGCGCCTGCTTCATGAACGCTTCGTGTCGGCGCACACCGGCCGCCTGCTCGACGAGGCCGAGGACGAGTGCGGCAACTTCCCTTCGGACTCGGATGACGCGCGCCTCATTGCCGTCGTCAGGCGGCGCTGGGAAAAGGCGCGCCGCGTGCCCTCAGGGCTCGCGGCCGAGCTCGCCCATGCGGCCTCGACGGGGCAGGAGGCGTGGGTTGATGCTCGCGCCCGCTCGGATTTCGCCGCCTTCCTGCCCTATCTGCGTCGGGGCCTCGAGCTCAAGCATCGCTACATCGAGTGTTTCGAGGACTACGACACCCCGTACGACGTTCTCCTCGACGACTTCGAGCCCGGGCTGCGCTCGGCCGAAGTAACGGCGCTCTTCGCCGAGCTCAAGGATGAGCTCGTGCCGCTGATCGCGGCGGTGTCCGAGCGGCCGGACGCCGTGGACGACTCGTGTCTGCACGGCACCTTCCCGCTCGACGGTCAGCGCCGCCTCGTCCTCGACGTGGTTTCGCGGATGGGCTACGACCCCGCGGGCTGGCGGCTCGACGACACGGTGCATCCGTTCGCGACGAGCCTCGGCTCGAACGACGTGCGCATAACCACGCGCTGGGACGAGTCGTTCCTCCCCATGGGCCTGTTCGGCGCCATGCACGAGTGCGGCCACGGTCTCTACGAGGCCGGGATCGATCCCGGCCTGCGGCGCACGCCCCTGGGTACCGGCGAGGCCCTCGGGCTGCACGAGTCGCAGAGCAGGATGTGGGAGAACATGGTCGGCCGCGGCCGGCCGTTCGCCGACTACCTGGCGCCGCGGATCGCCGAGGTGTTCGGAGGCCCGCTGTCGAGCCTGGAGCCCGAAGGCTTCTATCGCGCCATCAATCGCGTGCACCCCACGTTCATCCGCGTCGAGGCGGACGAGGCGACGTACGGCCTGCACATCATCCTGCGCTTCGAGCTCGAACAGGAGTTGATTGAGGGCGGGATCGACATCGAGGATCTGCCCGCGGCGTGGAACGAGCGCTTCCAGCGCTATTTCGGCGTCGAGGTGCCAGACGACGCGCACGGCGTGCTGCAGGACGTACATTGGGCCGCCGGCCTGATCGGCTACTTCCCCACCTATGCGATCGGCAACCTTGTCGCCGGCCAGCTGTGGCAGCGCGTGCGCACCGACCTGCCCGACCTTGACGCGCAGATGTCCGCCGGCGAGCTCAGCGAGCTGCGCGAGTGGCTGCGCGAGCACGTGCACCGGCACGGCTCGAAGTGGAGCGCCCGCGAGGTGCTCGAGCGCGTCACCGGAGCGCCCATCGTGGTGGCTCCCTTCGTGACCTACCTGAAGGACAAGGTCGGCGCCGTCTACGGCGTGTGAGGGCACCCCCGCGCAAGCCGCGGTATACATCCGAGCGCCTGTCCATGTACGCCCCGAAAGCAGTACGCCCCGAAAGCCACCCGGAGATGAACCAGTGAGCCAATCCCCTATACGCGTAGCAGTGACCGGTGCCGCCGGGCAGATCGGCTACGCAATCCTGTTCCGGATCGCCAGCGGCCAGCTGCTCGGCCCGGAGACCCCCGTGCAGCTGGCGCTGCTGGAGATCCCCACCGCGGTAAAGGCGGCGCAGGGTACCGCGATGGAGCTCGACGACTGTGCATTTCCGCTCCTCGCCGGGGTCGACATCTACGACGATCCCAAAGCCGCCTTCGACGGTGTGAACATCGCGCTGCTGATCGGAGCGCGACCGCGGAGCAAGGGCATGGAGCGCTCGGATCTGCTCGAAGCCAACGGCGGCATCTTCAAGCCACAGGGCGAGGCCCTGGGCGCTCACGCGGCTTCGGACATCAAGGTCCTCGTCGTCGGCAACCCGGCCAACACCAACTGTCTGATCGCTAAGAGCCACGCGCCAGACATCCCCGCCGAGCGCTTCACCGCGATGACGCGCCTGGACCATAATCGGGCCATTGCTCAGCTCGCGGCCAAGACTGGAGCGGCGGTCAAGGACATTGCCAACATGACGATCTGGGGCAATCACTCGGCCACCCAGTACCCCGACATGTTCCACGCGAAGGTGAAAGGTCAGAACGCCGCCGAGCTCGTCAACGATCAGGAGTGGGTCGAGAACGAGTTCATTCCCACGGTGCAGAAGCGCGGGGCCGCGATCATCGAGGCACGCGGCGCATCGAGCGCGGCGTCGGCCGCGAACGCCGCGATCGATCACGTTCACGATTGGGTGCTGGGCACGCCCGCCGGCGACTGGGTGTCGATGGCGATTCCCTCCGAGGGCGCCTACGGGGTGCCCGAGGGCATCATCTCGAGCTTCCCGGTCACCACATCAGGAGGGTCCTACGAGGTCGTCGAGGGTCTCGAGCTCGACGAGTTCTCGCGGGCGCGGATTGACGCCACCGCCAACGAGCTCGTGGAGGAGCGCGAGGCGGTCATGCAGCTCGGCCTGATCTGAGGCCGAGCCTGGTTAGGAGGCGTCGCCGGCGGGGAACCAACCCTGCCCGTTGCGCTTGATGGTGCCGTCCTTCTCCAGGGCAGGCATCACTCGATACAGGTAGTTCGGCTGGATCTTCATGGCAGCGGCAAGGCGGGGGATGGTGATCCCGGGCTCGGAGCGCACCAGATCGAGCGCCTGGCTGGCTCGAGTGTTACCGCCACGTCGGCCGCGGGGGCGCCCGGGCCGGCGACGCGGCGTGGTGGCGCGCGTGCCACGCGATGCAGAGCGCGTACCACGCGAGGCACGCGCGGGTGACGCTGAACGCTGGCTGCGCACGCCGGTAAGTGCGGTGCGAGCCGCCTCGAGCTTGTCCGTCTCTTCCTTGAGCTCGCGGAGCCGCTGCTCGATGTCCTTCACGGCTGTGTCAACAAAGTCGGCCATTCGTGTCCCTCTCTCGGGGTTTACGACAAAGGTAAGGAGTAACGATACAGATTGCAACGGTGGGATTCACGTTTCTCGCTCCACCAGTGCCTTCAGGCGCCGCAGTGAGGTGTGAGCCTCACGCTCCGATATCCCCCCAACAAACACGCGGCTGGCGACAACACCAAGCCGGCCGCCCGGCGTCTTGAACTCGTTCGTGTAGTCAAACACCGTGTGATCATCGCCATCGCGGGTCAGCTCGTAGCGGGTACGCGCACGGGAATAGGCGGGACCTCTTCCCTCCCATTCGGCGAGAAAGGGTGGATTGACCTCGACCAGCGTCCACCTCACGTGAAAGGTGACGCCGCGAATGCGCAAAATCTGTTCCATGGTTGAGCCATTGCGGGGTGGCCCCTCCGAGTACGAGTCCAACGATCGGTGGATGCTGACCCATTCGTGTAGCCGCTTGGGATCCATCACGACCTCCCACACCTTCTCGACGGGCACGGCGACGCGGATCTGGGTGTGAACGATGCTCATGTGCGCGCGGACACTACGGGTTTGCCACCGTGCGTGTTACGGCAGCGCCTACCGGGCGATCAATCGCTCGGCTGTCTCCCACTCGCGGAGCGCGTGCTCGATGGCTGCGTCGAGCGTGTGGAGCCGGACCCCGAGCAGCTTCATTGCGCGGTCGTCGCGCGGGAGGAGATCCTCTCCCAAGCTCTCCATCAGCGGGCCGACGAGCGCGTAGTCCTCGCCGGTGATGACCGCGGAGATGCGGCTGGCGATCGGCGTCACCGTAAGGCGCTTGAACGAGATCGTCGGACGGGACACCAACATGTGGTGGCGGATGCGGTCGATCAGCTCACCGTAGGAGACGACATCCGGGCCGCCGACGTCGAGTGACTCCGCTCCCACCTTGTCGCTAGTGGCGGCGCGGGCTAGCAGTTCGATCACGTCGCGCTCGTCGATCGGCGCGGTGACGTGGGTGCGCCACGCGGGCACAGCGAGCACCGGAAGCCGCTCGACGAGATGCACGAGGAAGCGGAAGGCCCGCGATCGCGCTCCGATGACGATCGAGGCGCGGAAGGCGACCGAGTCGGGCACCGCGTCGAGTAGCGTGTTCTCGACCTCGAGCCGGCTCGCGAGATGCAGGGATGCCGGCCCTTGCGCCGGGATGAGCCCACCGAGGTAGATGATCCGGCGCACGCCCGCCGCCATCGCGGCGCGCGCGAAGTTCTCCGCGGCGGCGCGGTCGCGCACGTTGAAGGCTCCGTTCGAGGATGGCTCCATCGAGTGGATCAGGAAATAGGCCACCTCGATGTCGCGGAGGGCGTGGTCGAGGCCTTCATCGGTGACGGCGTCGCCGGTCGCGACCGGGATTCCCAGCTCCACGTGACCGGGGTGGCGGGTGAAGCCGAGCACGTTGTGACGATCGCGCAGCAGACGCGGGGTGAGCCGCGAGCCGACGTATCCGGTGATGCCGGTGACGAGGATATTCACGGATGGAATATGACAACTGCGAAATGGCGAAAGCTCCGGAAAATGCGGCCGGATCACTCATCGCGAGCCAAAAGTCCCGCTGTTTGCAGGGAATCAGCGCAGGAGAGGAAGTTGTTGCGTTTTCCGGGAAACCGGGTTGCGAGAGGGGGGCGAACTCGGTTTGATGGTCGCGACAGTCGAGTTGGTTTCCACACACGGAAGAGGACGGAGAGGGCATGGCTGAAGGACGTCAGCGGGCAATGAAGGCGAGCTGCGAGAACTGCTTCTTCGGGGCTCATGACCTCTGTGCCATCTCTGATTCACGCCCCTGTTCGACCTTCCGGCCTGCCCATCCAGACGGGCTTCGGCCTCCCAAGCAGCTCCGCTTCGTGTTCCGCCAGGAGCGAAGCCTGCAGGTCGCGTTCGCGTTCCCCTCCGCCCAGGAGCAGGTGGCGCTTCACGCATGACCTCGCGCCCGATATGTTTCACCCCGTGTATGCGCCTTTGATCGGCGGTTTCATCGTTTTCGTGCTGCTTGCCGTGCTCATCGGCTGGTTCGTTGACCCATCGCGGGGCGGGGACTCCGAGCGCGATCACCACTGATCGGGGCGCTGGCGGCGAGGACCCGGTCGTGCTCGCGCTGCACATCGGCGCCGTCCGCGGGCTCGGGGACCGATTCGACGCTCGCCTGCAGGATCATCGCCGCCTGCCTGAGGAGGATCTCGCGCTCCTCGATCTGCGACGTGTGCTCCATGATCTTGGTCAGGGCATCGAGCTGGCGGATCAGCACCGCGGGCATGCCCCGTCCCGCCTGGCGGATCTTCTCGAACGCGCGCTCGACGAGGCCGGCGTAGCTGACGTGCGCGGTGATGACGCGGACGAAGCCGTGGCTGTCGCGGTGCACGCGGGTCGGCTCCCACCGCGTCGTCACCTTGCACAGGCTCTCGCCCAGCCAGTCGATGCAGGTGAGGGCGGTGAAGGTGTCGTTGACCGCGGGCGAGAGCGCTCGGATGGCGATCTCGACGAGCTGGTCGAAGGCGAAGGCGAGATCCTGGGTCAGGGTCCGGTTGGGGCCGGTGACGTGCGCGCGCCGTAGCTCCTGGGTGACCGCCTCGGCGGCCTGGGCCGGCCATACCACCGCCATCGAGTGTCCCTGGACGAGAAAGTGGCCGGGGCGATAGAGGAGCCGGACCACCGCCCCCTTTTCCGTGGCGAGCCGGACCAGGGTGCGGTGGCGGATGAACTGGAGGTAGCCGCTCGCGGGCGCGGGAACCGTGCCGCCGCCCGTGCGCATCCGCGTCAGGAGCTCGGCTACCGAGGGTCCCGCCTCGAGCGTCACGAGTTCGCCCCGTTCAGCGTCGATGGCCCGCGACAGGTCGCCGGCGATGCTCGCGATCACCTGCGGGAGCTGGATCGAGGTGGCGATGTGGTGGATGAAGTAGATGAGGACGCCCATCGACAGGCCGACTAGCGCCACCGACACGGTGATCGAGAGATGGGGCACGAACTGGCGCCCGTCTCGCCCGGGTCCGGGGATGGATACGAGCACGAGGGTCGCGTACACGAACGTCGCCACGAACGTCCCCAGCGTGAGCTGCGTGCCCCGGTCGCGGATGAAGTTGCGGAGCATGCGCGGCCCGAACTGCGTCGACGCGAGCGTCAGGGTGACGATCATGATCGAGAAGACGACACCGACGACGGTGATCACCGCGGCGGCGAGCGCGGTGAGGATCTGGCGGGCCGGGTCGGCGCCCCCTTCGATCACCCAGGAGGGAAAGTGGAGGGTTCCCTGGAAGGCCGCCCGATCGAGCGCGTGCGTCGCGCCGTAGAGCGCCACCGCCGCCAGCACTTCGACCATCGGCACGACCCACAGGTTGGTGCGCAGCGCTTCACGCCGCCACGCCGAGAGCGGGAACATCAGAGGTGAGTGCGGTGGGCGGACATGGCTGCGGGCAGGGCGCGAAGATGCCGACCAGTCTTCCCGGCTCACCTGCGCGGATCGTAGCTGGCCATATCGCAGGCTCAGAACCCCTAGAGTTTCTGCCACGAGACGAGAGGAGCGAAGTGCGCATCACCGTGCTGGGAAAGTCTCCAGCCTGGCAGGACGCCGGAGGCGCCTGCAGCGGGTATCTGATCGAGGAGGATGAGTTCGGACTGCTGCTCGACTGCGGCAACGGTGTGTTCTCGAAGCTGCGCCGGTTCCGCGACTACGTCGACGTCGGGGCGGTGATCATCTCTCACCTCCACGCCGACCACTGCCTCGACCTCGTCCCCTTCGCCTACGCGCTCACCTACGCGCCGCGCCAGCAGCCGGTGCCCGTGGCCGGATGGCCGGGGACCGAGCATCCGGCCCGGCCGGAGCTCTACGCACCGCTCGGGGCATCGGAGACGTTTCGCGGGATCGTCTCCCACTGGGGGAGCGAGGATCTCATCGACCGCGCCTTCGACCTACGCGAGTACGAGCCGACCGACGAGCTGGAGATCGGGCCGTTCTCGGTTCGCTTCTGCGAGGTACCGCATTACATCGAGACGTTCGCCGTCGAGCTGTCGAGCAAGGCGGGCGGTGCCCGCCGGTTCACCTACAGCGCCGACTGCAGACCGAACGACGAGCTCGTCGAGTTCGCTCACGGCACCGACATGCTCCTCATCGAGGCCACGCTGCCACGTCCCGAGCGGACGGGCGACCGCGGGCACCTGACCCCGTGGGAGGCGGGCGAGCACGGGCGCCGCGCCGACGCGGGCCGGCTGGTGATCACCCACATCTCCGACGAGCTCGATCCGGCGTGGGCCAGGGCCGAGGCGGAGCGGACGTACGGGGGACCGGTCGAGCTGGCGGCCGAGGGCGAGACCTACACGGTCTAGATAGACCCCCGGCGGGCCTAAGTAACCTGAACGACACACATGCCCGACCGCGATCTCTTTGCCAACTTCGAGCGCATGCGACGCGAGATGGACGAGCTGTTCGGCGATGTCTTCGAGCGCACCGGTCTCGGGCGCAAGCGAGCTGGATTCACCCCGGCGGTCGACGTCATCTACGCGTCCGATCCGCCGCGCGCGATCGTCACCGCCGAGCTCGCTGGCATCGACGTCGACGATCTTGAGCTCGACCTTCAGGGCTCGCAGCTCATCCTCTCCGGTCACCGCAAGCCCGCGGCGGCCGATGGCGAGGTCTACCAGCAGGTCGAGATCGAGCACGGTCCCTTCCGTCGCGTGGTGCAGCTCGCCGGCGAGGCCGTCGCCGAGGGCGCCAAGGCGCAGTACCAGGACGGGATTCTCCGGGTCGAGTTGCCGCTGGTAGCGAGCGAGTCCCGCTCGCGCACGGTACCGATTGAGATCCGTGCCCCGCGGGAGTCGCGATGATCGAGATCGGCACCCCCGACGGCGGCCCCAAGCCGGTCGACGTGAGCGCGCAGCGCGTCCTGCCGACGTCGGCCCCGGTACTGCCACTGCGCGACATGGTCACCTTTCCCGACATGCTCGTGCCCCTCGGCATAACCCAGCAGCGGAGCATCGACCTGATCAACGACGTGCTCAGCGGCGATCGCACGATCGTCATGGTCGCCATGCGCACCCCCGATGTCGAGGCGCCCGGACCCGACGACCTCTACTCGGTCGGCGTCCTCGGCGTGGTGGCGCGGATGATGCGCGTCCCCGACGGAACGCTCAGAGTCCTTGTCCAGGGCGGGGAACGCGTCCGCATCGAGGGTTGGGAGCGGACCGAGCCCTATCCGGTGGCGCGGATCGCCGAGGCGCGCGACATCGTCCACGAGACGCCTGAGCTTGTGGCGCTCATGCGCAATGTGCAGCAGACGTTCTCGAGCATCGTGGAGGAGGTGCCCTACCTCCCTGAGGAGCTCCAGGTCATGGTCGCCAACGTCGATGACCCGAGCGCGCTCTCGTACCTGATCGCCGGCGCGCTGCGCCTGAAGATCGAGGAGAAGCAGGAGCTGCTCGAGGAGCTCGATGTCGCCAAGCGGCTCCGGCGCCTGTCGGAGATCCTCGCGCGCGAGCTCGAGCTGGTGGCGATCGGATCGAAGATCCAGTCGCAGGTCCAGTCCGAGCTCGAGAAGGGCCAGCGCGAGTACTTCCTGCGCCAGCAGCTCAAGGCCATCCACGACGAGCTCGGCGAGACCGACGAGGCCCAGGCGGAGGCCGACGAGCTCAGGGAGCAGCTCGCCGCTCTCGATCTCCCCGAGGACGCGCGCAAGCAGGTCGACCGCGAGCTGGCACGGCTCGAGCGCCTCCAGCCGGCGATGGCCGAGTACGGCGTCGTGCGCGGCTACCTCGAATGGATCGCGGCGCTGCCCTGGAACAAGTCGACCGAGGACAAGCTCGATCTCGCGCATGCGCGAGAGATCCTCGACGAGGATCACTACGACATCGAGCAGGTCAAGGACCGGATCCTCGAGTTCCTCGCGGTACGAACTCTGAAGCCCGACGCACGCGGCTCGATCCTCCTCTTCGTGGGACCTCCGGGGGTGGGTAAGACCTCGCTTGGGCGCTCGATCGCCCGGGCCCTCGGCCGCAAGTTCGAGCGCATCAGCGTCGGCGGGGTGCGCGACGAGGCCGAGATCCGCGGGCACCGCCGCACCTACATCGGCGCGATGCCGGGCACGATCATCCGCGCGATGCGCGACGCGGGCGCCAACAACCCGCTGCTCATGATCGACGAGATCGACAAGATGGGCGCCGACTTCCGCGGCGACCCCTCGAGCGCCATGCTCGAGGTGCTCGATCCCGAGCAGAACCGGACCTTCCGCGACCACTACCTGGACCTACCCTTCGACCTTTCGAACGTGATGTTCGTCACCACGGCCAACACGCTCGAGACGATCCCGGGTGCGCTGCGCGACCGCATGGAGGCGATCCAGCTCGCAGGCTACACCGAGGGCGAGAAGCTCGAGATCGCCAAGCGTTACCTGGTGCCGCGACAGATCGAGCGCAACGGGTTGACGCCCACGAGGATCGCCTTCAGCGACTCCGCTCTGCGCGCGATCATCTCCGGCTACACCCGCGAGGCCGGCGTCCGCCAGCTCGAGCGCGAGGTCGGGGCGGTGTGCCGCAAGGTCGCCCGCCAGTTCGCGGAGGGCAAGACCAAGCGCAAGGTCACGATCACCGAGCCGCGCGTCCGGGAGCTCCTGGGCCGGCGCAAGTTCTATTCGGAGACGCGCCGGCGCACCTCGCGGCCCGGCGTCGCCACCGGCCTCGCCTGGACTCCCGTGGGCGGAGATGTCCTCTTCATCGAGGCGACGGCGATGCCCGGCAACGGCAAGCTCCAGATCACTGGTCAGCTCGGCGACGTGATGAAGGAATCGGCCCAAGCTGCGCTGTCCTACCTGCGCAGTCATGCGGACGAGCTCTTCCCCGAGCTCCCGAAGGACTACTTCGCCACCCACGACCTCCACATCCACGTCCCCGCGGGCGCCATACCCAAGGACGGCCCGAGTGCGGGCATCACCATCGCGACCGCCGTGGCCTCGCTTCTGTCAGGGCGCCCCGTCCGCTCCGACCTGGCGATGACGGGCGAGATCACCCTCACGGGCCAGGTCCTACCCATCGGCGGCCTCAAGGAGAAGGCGCTCGCTGCCCAGCGCGCGGGGATCCGGCGGATCATCGCCCCGGCTCTCAACGAGCACGACATCGAGGACATCCCCGAGCACCTGCGCAAGAATCTCGACTTCATGTTCGTCAACGACTTCCAGCAGGTCTTCGACGAGGCGCTCGCGTCGCGACGCCCGCGACGGCGTGTCCCAGCCGCTGCGAAGTGATTCACCAAACGGGAGAGGGGTATCTCTCTAACGAGTACCAAGTTACTCGCGTATCCTCAGACCACGAGCCCAAGCACGGAGGGAGAGCAAATGTCATTACGCAATAAGGCCAGGAAGAAGGCGAAGGCGACCGCCTCGGCGGTGTCGTTCAACCCGGCCGAGGTAGCGAACATCGCCACCGCCAACCCGTACATCCAGCGCCTGATCGAGGACGCCCAGCTTCGCGACAGCGTCAAGACCGCGCTCGACTCGACGAAGAGCGCCTACACGCGCCTGTCGAACGGTAAGGCGCCGGCCAAGGTCCTCCTCGACGACAAGAAGCTGCACCACGACCTGCGTACCGCCATCGACGCCATCCGCGACGCCACTGCCGCGCTATCGGATGAGAAGAAGAAGCGCAACCGCAAGGGCCTGAGCGTCGGTCGCGTCGTGGTCCTCACCGGCGTCGGCGGCGGCGTGGCCATCGCCACCAGCGAGAAGCTTCGTTCGAAGATCCTCGACACGCTGTTTGGTGCCGAGGAGGAGTTCGAGTATTCGCCCCCGGCGGCTCCGGCCCCGGCTCCGGCACCGGATCCAGCGCCCGCCGCCTAGCGGTCGGGGCCGGATCCACTTGCGAGTTCCCTTCAGGGGCCGGTAGCTGGGCTCCTGGGGGAACTCGCGGGTCCTGCCGGGACGGTGGCCCGCCACTCGGTCGTGTGAGCGCGGCCATACTCCTTCGGGATGCGGCGTGTTGCTCTTATTGGGGCGGCCTTGGTGGTCGTGCTCCTTGTCGTGGCGCAGCTTGTGCTGCCGGGGATCGCGGCGCAGCGGCTTCGGGATCGGCTGGCTCGGTCGGGGAGGGTCGTTTCGGTTCATGTTGAGGCGTTTCCGGCGATTGAGCTGCTTTGGCATCGGGCTGGGCAGGTCGATGTGCATCTTGCGAGCTACCGCGCGCATACGCCGACGGGGCTTGGGCGCGCGCTTGATCAGACGGCGCAGGCGGGCACGATCAATGCGACGATCGATGAGCTGAACACGGGGCTGGTGACGTTGCGTGACGTGACGCTGCGTAAGCGCGGCGACGTGTTGAGCGGGCGGGCGAGCCTTACCGAGGCGAATCTGATGGCGGCGCTGCCGTCGGGGCTCGACGTGCAGCCGGTCGCTTCGGGCGGCGGCAAGCTCGTGCTCCGGGGGAGCGCTCTTGGGCTCACCGCCTACGCGACGCTGAGCGCGCAGAACGGAGCGGTGGAGATCGCCCCCGACGTGCCGCTCGTCGGCGGGCTGTTCACCATCACCGTGTTCCGCGATCCCCACGTCGACGTCCAGGGGGTGGGGGCGAGCCCAGTGCTCGGCGGCTTCTCGGTATTCGCGAACGCGCGCCTGCGCTAACTCCGGAAGTTCGGCGCCAGCCGAACTTTCAATGGAATCGGCACGGATGCCGATTTCACGGCTTGGGGGAGCGCCATGGTGAGCGCAGGCGCCGCTCGATCTCCTCGCCGAGATCGTCGATGGGAATCCGCTCCTGGGTGAGGCTGTCGCGGTCGCGCACGGTCACCGTCCGGTCCTCCAGCGTCTGGTGGTCGACGGTGACCGCCCATGGCGTCCCGATCTCGTCCTGACGACGGTAGCGGCGACCGATGGCGCCGCCCTCGTCGTACTCGGTCTGGAAGCGCTCGCGCAGATCCAGGTAGATCTCGCGCGCCAGCTCGGGTTGGCCGTCCTTGCGCACGAGGGGGAGGACGGCGACCTTGACGGGCGCGAGCTGGGGGTGGAGGCGGAGTACGGTGCGCTGCTCGCCCTCGATCTCGTCCTCGTCGTAGGCGTCGACGAGGAAGGCGAGGGTGGCCCGGTCCGCCCCGGCGGCCGGCTCGATCACGTGGGGCAGGTAGCGCTCGCCCGTCGTCGTGTCGACGTACTCGAGCTTCTGCCCCGAATGCTCCGCATGCTGCCTGAGGTCGAAATCGCCTCGGTTGGCGACCCCCTCGAGCTCTTGCCAGCCGATCGGGAAGAGATACTCGACGTCGCTCGTGGCGCTCGAGTAGTGGGAGAGCTCGTCGGTATCGTGGGCGCGGAGGCGCAGGTGGTCGGCCCGCAGCCCCAGTTGGAGATACCAGTTCATGCGCTGCTCGAGCCAGTGCTCGAACCACTTCTCGGCTTCGGTGGGATGGACGAAGTACTCCATCTCCATCTGCTCGAACTCGCGGGTGCGAAAGATGAAGTTCCCGGGGGTGATCTCGTTACGGAAGCTCTTGCCGATCTGGGCGATTCCGAATGGCGGCCGCTTGCGCGAGAACTGGAGGTAGTTGCGGAAATTGAGAAAGATGCCCTGAGCCGTCTCGGGGCGGAGGTAGACGGTTGTGCCCTCTTCCTGAACCGGCCCGATCGTCGTCTCGAACATGAGATTGAAGTCGCGGGCTTCGGTCAGGTCGCAGTCGGGCGTCTCACCCGGCCGCTTGGAGGGCTTGCGCCCACAGTTCGCGAACTCGAGCTGGTCGGCGCGGAAGCGGAGCTTGCACGTGCGGCAGTCGATGAGGGGGTCGGTGAACCCCTGGAGGTGGCCGCTCGCCTCCCACGTCTTCGGGTGGAGGATGATCGCCGAGTCGAGCGCGACGATGTCGTCGCGCTCGCGCA